>NZ_VMMI01000028.1:0-48113 GCF_013277125.1 Streptococcus sp. 4094
TTTATACTCTTCGAAAATCTCTTCAAACCACGTCAGCTTCCATCTGCAACCTCAAAACAGTGTTTTGAGCTGACTTCGTCAGTTCTATCCACAACCTCAAAGCAGTGCTTTGAGCAACCTGCGGCTAGCTTCCTAGTTTGCTTTTTGATTTTCCTTGAGTATTACATGTATTTTTGATGAATATTTTCATCTTTAAGATACTAGCAACTCTGGGATTTCAGCTGACAATGAGTGAAAAGAGTTATATTGTACCACCGCTGTTTTCGATTATCGTGTTGTATATGATTGACAAAAGAATTAGGAAGAAAAAGAAATAAATATATATTTTAGGCATGACGTTTGTTCTGCCTATTTTTTTATCTAAAAAGTGCAGTTGGGAGGTAGATAGGCACATTTGGGAAGGAAGTCCAGTTTTTGTTTGGGGATTGGGGTAAGATAGTTATTATCAGATGAGTTTAGAAAAAGGAGATGAATATGAAATTTGGGAAACGTCACTATCGTCCGCAGGTGGATCAGATGGACTGCGGTGTAGCTTCATTAGCCATGGTTTTTGGCTACTATGGTAGTTATTATTCTTTGGCTCACTTGCGAGAATTGGCTAAGACGACCATGGATGGGACGACGGCTTTGGGTTTGGTCAAGGTGGCAGAGGAGCTTGGTTTTGAGACGCGGGCCATCAAGGCGAATATGACGCTTTTTGACTTGCCAGATCTGACTTTTCCTTTTGTTGCCCATGTGCTTAAGGAAGGAAAATTGCTCCACTACTATGTGGTGACTGGGCAGGATAAGGATAGCATTCATATTGCCGATCCAGATCCTGGGGTGAAATTGACCAAACTGCCACGTGAGCGTTTTGCGGAAGAATGGACAGGAGTTACTTTGTTTATGGCACCTAGTCCAGACTACAAGCCTCATAAGGATCAGAAGAATGGCCTGCTCTCTTTTATCCCTATATTAGTGAAACAGCGTGGTTTGATTGCCAATATCGTTTTGGCAACACTCTTGGTAACCTTGATTAATATTGTGGGTTCTTATTATCTGCAGTCTATCATTGATACCTATGTGCCAGATCAGATGCGTTCGACACTGGGGATTATTTCTATTGGGTTGGTTATCGTTTATATTCTCCAGCAGGTCTTGTCTTACGCTCAGGAGTATCTCTTACTTGTTTTGGGGCAACGCTTGTCGATTGATGTGATTTTGTCCTATATCAAGCATGTTTTTCACCTACCTATGTCCTTCTTTGCGACACGCAGGACAGGGGAAATTGTGTCTCGTTTCACGGATGCTAACAGTATCATTGATGCGCTGGCTTCGACCATTCTTTCGATTTTCCTAGATGTGTCAACGGTTGTCATTATTTCCCTTGTTTTATTTTCACAAAATACCAATCTCTTTTTCATGACTTTATTGGCACTTCCGATCTACACAGTGATTATCTTTGCCTTTATGAAGCCGTTTGAAAAGATGAATCGGGACACCATGGAAGCTAATGCGGTTCTGTCTTCTTCTATCATTGAGGACATCAACGGTATTGAGACTATCAAGTCCTTGACCAGTGAAAGTCAGCGTTACCAAAAAATTGACAAGGAATTTGTGGATTATCTGAAAAAATCCTTTACCTATAGTCGGGCAGAGAGTCAGCAAAAGGCTCTGAAAAAAGTTGCCCATCTCTTGCTCAATGTCGGTATTCTCTGGATGGGGGCTGTTTTGGTCATGGATGGCAAGATGAGTTTGGGGCAGTTGATTACCTATAATACCTTGCTTGTTTACTTTACCAATCCTTTGGAGAATATCATCAACCTGCAAACCAAGCTTCAAACAGCGCAGGTTGCCAATAACCGTTTAAATGAAGTGTATCTGGTAGCTTCGGAGTTTGAGGAGAAGAAAACAGTTGAGGATCTGAGCTTGATGAAGGGAGAGATGACCTTCAAGCAGGTTTCCTACAAGTATGGCTATGGTCGAGACGTCTTGTCAGATATCAATTTGACTATTCCGCAGGGTTCTAAGGTGGCTTTTGTGGGGATTTCGGGGTCAGGTAAGACGACCTTGGCCAAGATGATGGTTAATTTTTACGACCCAAGTCAAGGGGAGATTAGTCTGGGTGGTGTCAATCTCAATCAGATTGATAAAAAGGCTCTGCGCCAGTATATTAACTATCTGCCTCAACAGCCCTATGTCTTTAACGGAACGATTTTGGAGAATCTTCTCCTTGGAGCCAAGGAAGGGACGACTCAAGAGGATATCTTACGGGCGGTCGAATTGGCAGAGATTCGGGAGGACATTGAGCGCATGCCACTGAATTACCAGACAGAATTGACTTCGGATGGGGCAGGGATTTCAGGTGGTCAACGTCAGAGAATTGCTCTGGCGCGTGCTCTCTTGACAGATGCGCCGATCTTGATTTTGGATGAGGCGACCAGCAGTTTGGATATTTTGACAGAGAAGCGAATTGTCGATAATCTCATGGCTTTAGACAAGACCTTGATTTTCATCGCCCACCGCTTGACCATTGCTGAGCGGACAGAGAAGGTTGTTGTCTTGGATCAGGGCAAGATTGTCGAAGAAGGAAAGCATGTTGATTTGCTTGCACAGGGTGGCTTTTATGCCCATTTGGTAAATAGCTAGAAAGAGGAGAGGATGAAACCAGAATTTTTAGAAAGTGCGGAGTTTTATAATCGTCGTTACCATAATTTTTCCAGTCGGGTGATTGTCCCCATGTCCCTTCTGCTCGTGTTTTTACTTGGCTTTGCAACATTTGCAGAGAAGGAGATGAGTTTATCAACTAGAGCTACTGTCGAGCCTAGTCGTATCCTTTCAAATATCCAGTCAACTAGCAACAATCGTATTCTTGTCAATCATTTGGAAGAAAATAAGCTGGTTAAGAAGGGGGAGCTTCTGGTTCAATATCAGGAAGAGGCAGAGGGTGTCCAAGCGAAGTCTTATGACAGTCAGTTGGACATGCTTAAGGATCAAAAAAAGCAATTGGAGTATTTGCAAAAAAGTCTGCAAGAAGGGGAGAACCACTTTCCAGAGGAGGATAAGTTTGGCTACCAAGCCACCTTTCGCGACTACCTCAGCCAAGCGGCTAGTCTTAGGGCTAGTACATCGCAACAAAATGAGACCATCGCGTCCCAGAATGCAGCAGCTAGCCAAACCCAAGCTGAAATCGGGAACCTCATCAGTCAAACAGAGGCTAAAATTCGCGATTACCAGACAGCTAAGTCAGCTATTGAAACAGGTGCTTCCTTGGCTAGTCAGAATCTAGCCTACTCTCTCTACCAGTCCTACAAGTCTCAGGGCGAGGAAAATCCGCAAGCTAAGGCCCAGGCTGTTACGCAGGTTGAAGCGCAGCTTTCTCAGTTAGAATCTAGTCTTGCTACTTACCGTGTTCAGTATGCAGGTTCAGGTACCCAGCAAGCCTATGCGTCAGGCTTAAGCAGTCAATTAGAGTCCCTTAAATCTCAACACTTAGCAAAGGTTGGTCAGGAATTGACCCTTCTAGACCAGAAAATCTTGGAGGCAGAGTCAGGTAGGAAGGTTCAGGGAAATCTTCTAGACAAGGGGAAAATTACGGCTAGTGAGGATGGGGTGCTTCACCTTAATCCTGAGTCTAGTGATTCTACCATGGTAGCAGAAGGTACCCTACTAGCCCAACTCTATCCATCTTTGGAAAGAGAAGGAAAAGCCAAACTAACAGCTTATCTTAGTTCAAAGGATGTAGCAAGGATTAAGGTCGGTGATTCTGTTCGCTATACTACGACTCATGATGCCAAAAATCAACTTTTCCTAGATTCTACTATTACAAGTATTGATGCGACAGCTACCAAGACTGAAAAAGGGAATTTCTTTAAAATTGAGGCGGAGACTAATCTAACTTCTGAGCAGGCTGCAAAACTTCGGTACGGGGTGGAAGGTCGTCTGCAGATGATTACGGGCAGGAAAAGTTATCTACGTTATTATTTAGATCAATTTTTGAGCAAAGAGTAATGTTCGTGTTTTTAGAGTTAAATGATTTTAAAACTGTGAGAAATCTTTTTCTTGCAGTTTTTTCTTTATGATTTTTGAGGTTACCACGTTATTTATTCGGTTAAATTCTTGTAATTTTAGGTTTTTTATGGTAGAATGTGCTCAAGTAATACGAAAGGCGAACTTTAAAATGTCAAAACAATTGATCTATTCGGGAAAAGCTAAAGATATCTATACAACTGAGGATGAAAATCTTATTATTTCAACTTACAAGGACCAGGCGACTGCTTTCAATGGTGTTAAGAAGGAGCAGATTGCGGGCAAGGGAGTGTTGAATAATCAGATTTCATCTTTTATTTTTGAGAAATTAAATGCGGCTGGTGTGGCGACTCACTTTGTGGAGAAGCTTTCAGACACGGAACAACTCAATAAAAAGGTTAAGATTATTCCTTTGGAAGTCGTGCTCCGCAACTATACTGCTGGCTCCTTTTCAAAACGTTTTGGTGTGGATGAGGGAATTGCCTTGGAGACTCCGATTGTCGAATTTTACTACAAAAATGATGATTTGGATGATCCATTTATCAATGACGAGCATGTGAAATTCCTACAGATTGCGGATGACAAGCAAATCGTCTACTTGAAGGAAGAAACGCGTCGTATTAATGAACTTTTGAAGGTCTGGTTTGCTGAGATTGGGCTTAAGTTGATTGATTTTAAGCTAGAGTTCGGTTTTGACAAGGATGGCAAGATTATCTTGGCAGATGAATTTTCACCAGATAACTGCCGTTTGTGGGATGCAGATGGCAACCACATGGATAAGGATGTTTTCCGTAGGGGATTAGGAGAGCTAACAGACGTTTATGAGATTGTTTGGGAAAAGTTGAAGGAATTGAAATAATCTATTTGCAAGACTCTCAAGGTCATTTGGAAACATTGCAAGAGCTGAAATAAAGGAATAAGAATTGATGGATAAACGTATTTTTGTTGAAAAAAAGGCTGATTTTCAGGTCAAGTCAGAGAGTTTGGTTAGAGAACTCCAGCATAACTTGGGACTTTCAAGCTTGAAAAGTATTCGCATCGTGCAAGTGTATGATGTCTTTGACTTGGTTGAGGACTTGTTTGCACCTGCAGAGAAGCACATATTCTCTGAGCAGGTGACAGACCATGTTTTGGATGAAGTAGCTGTGCAGGCGGATCTTGCCAACTATGCTTTCTTTGCCATTGAAAGCCTACCAGGGCAGTTTGACCAGCGTGCAGCATCTTCGCAGGAAGCCTTGCTTTTACTAGGAAGTTCGACTGATGTAACGGTTAATACAGCCCAACTTTACTTGGTGAATAAAGATATTGATGCGGCTGAGTTGGAAGCGGTCAAGAACTATCTGCTCAACCCAGTTGATTCTCGTTTCAAGGACATCACGGTAGGGATTGCCAAGCAGGAATTTTCAGAGTCAGACAAGACCATTCCAAAATTGACTTTCTTTGAAAGCTATACGGCAGAAGACTTTGCTCGCTACAAGGCCGAGCAAGGGATGGCCATGGAAGTGGATGATTTACTCTTTATCCAAGACTATTTCAAGTCAATCGGGCGCGTGCCGACGGAAACAGAACTCAAGGTTTTGGACACTTACTGGTCTGACCACTGCCGTCACACGACTTTTGAGACAGAGTTGAAACACATCGACTTTTCAGCTTCTAAATTTCAAAAGCAATTGCAGTCAACCTATGACAAGTATATTGCCATGCGTGATGAGTTGGGGCGTTCTGAAAAACCGCAAACCTTGATGGATATGGCGACTATTTTCGGTCGTTATGAGCGTGCTAATGGACGTTTGGATGATATGGAAGTGTCAGACGAAATCAATGCTTGCTCAGTAGAAATCGAAGTGGATGTTGATGGTGTGAAAGAGCCATGGCTCCTAATGTTCAAGAATGAAACTCACAACCACCCAACGGAAATTGAGCCATTTGGTGGGGCTGCTACCTGTATTGGTGGAGCCATTCGTGACCCATTGTCAGGACGTTCATATGTTTACCAAGCCATGCGGATCTCAGGTGCTGGTGATATTACAGCACCGATTTCAGAAACTCGCGCTGGGAAACTGCCACAACAAGTCATTTCTAAAACAGCGGCTCATGGTTATTCTTCATACGGTAACCAGATTGGGCTTGCAACAACCTACGTTCGTGAATATTTCCACCCAGGTTTCGTTGCTAAGCGTATGGAACTTGGTGCCGTTGTTGGTGCGGCTCCCAAGGGCAATGTTGTCCGTGAAAAACCGGAAGCGGGCGATGTCATTATCCTCCTCGGTGGTAAGACTGGGCGTGACGGTGTCGGTGGTGCGACGGGTTCTTCTAAAGTTCAAACGGTTGAGTCTGTAGAGACTGCTGGTGCTGAGATTCAAAAAGGGAATGCTATCGAAGAACGCAAGATTCAACGCCTTTTTCGTAATGGCAATGTCACTCGTGTTATCAAGAAATCTAATGACTTTGGTGCTGGTGGTGTCTGTGTGGCTATCGGTGAATTAGCAGACGGTCTTGAAATTGATCTTAACAAGGTGCCTCTTAAATACCAGGGCTTGAATGGTACCGAAATTGCCATCTCTGAATCACAAGAACGGATGGCGGTTGTGGTGCGTCTTGAAGACGTAGATGCCTTTGTTGAAGAATGTAACAAAGAGAATATTGACGCTGTTGTGGTTGCGACAGTCACTGAAAAACCAAATCTGGTTATGCACTGGAATGGTGAGACAATTGTGGACTTGGAGCGTCGTTTCCTTGATACCAATGGTGTACGTGTCGTTGTCGATGCAAAGGTTGTGGACAAGGATGTCAAACTCCCAGAAGAGCGTACAACAAGCGCTGACACACTGGAAGCAGATACCCTTGCGGTTCTATCTGACCTCAACCATGCGAGTCAAAAAGGCTTGCAGACCATCTTTGACTGTTCGGTCGGTCGTTCAACGGTTAATCACCCACTTGGTGGTCGCTATCAACTCACACCAACTGAGGCATCTGTACAGAAATTGCCAGTCCAACACGGTGTGACTCATACTGCGTCTGTCATGGCTCAAGGGTTTAATCCTTATATTGCAGAATGGTCTCCATACCACGGTGCTGCTTATGCGGTTATTGAAGCAACTGCTCGTTTGGTGGCTGTTGGTGCCAACTGGTCTAAGGCTCGTTTCTCTTACCAAGAGTATTTCGAGCGTATGGATAAACAAGCTGAGCGTTTTGGTCAGCCAGTAGCAGCTCTCCTAGGCTCTATCGAGGCACAAATTCAGCTTGGCTTGCCATCTATCGGTGGTAAGGACTCTATGTCTGGTACCTTTGAAGAATTAACCGTACCACCAACCTTGGTTGCCTTTGGGGTGACGACAGCGGATAGCCGTAAGGTTCTCTCTCCTGAGTTCAAGACTGCCAGTGAAAACATCTACTACATTCCAGGTCAATCCCTCTCTGCAGAGATTGATTTCGACTTGATTCAGTCTAACTTTGCTCAATTTGAAGCCATCCAAGCTGAACACAAAGTAACATCTGCATCAGCTGTCAAATACGGTGGTGTAGTTGAAAGTTTGGCTCTTGCTACCTTTGGGAACCATATCGGTGCGGAGGTAATCTTGCCTGAACTTGAAAGTTCTTTGACAGCTCAATTGGGCGGATTTGTCTTCACATCGCCTGAAGAAATTGCTGGATTAGAGAAGATTGGACAAACGAAAGCAGCCTTTACACTGACTGTCAACGGTGTGAAGCTAGATGGACACAAACTTGACAGTGCCTTCCAAGGCAAATTGGAAGAAGTTTACCCAACAGAATTTGCTCAAGCCAAAGAACTGGCTGAAGTACCAGCTGTGGTATCAGATGTTGTGATTAAAGCAAAAGAAAAGGTTGAAAAACCGGTGGTCTATATCCCAGTATTCCCGGGAACCAACTCAGAATATGACTCAGCCAAGGCATTTGAAAAAGAAGGCGCAGAGGTTAACTTGGTGCCATTCGTGACACTCAATGAAGAAGCCATTGTCAAGTCAGTTGAAACCATGGTTGACAACATCGGTAAGGCTAACATTCTCTTCTTTGCAGGTGGTTTCTCAGCTGCGGACGAGCCAGATGGTTCAGCTAAGTTTATCGTCAACATCTTGCTTAATGAAAAAGTGCGTGCAGCTATTGATAGCTTTATCGCCCGTGGTGGCTTGATTATCGGTATCTGTAATGGATTCCAGGCTTTGGTCAAATCAGGTCTTCTTCCATACGGGAATTTCGAGGATGCTAATAGTACTAGTCCAACCCTCTTCTACAATGATGCCAATCAACACGTGGCCAAGATGGTGGAAACTCGGATTGCCAATACCAACTCACCATGGTTGACTGGGGTGCAAGTGGGTGACATCCACGCCATTCCTGTTTCACACGGTGAAGGGAAATTTGTCGTGACGGCTGAGGAATTTGCGGAGCTCCGTGACAATGGTCAAATCTTTAGCCAATACGTTGACTTTGATGGAAAACCAAGTATGGACTCTAAGTACAATCCGAATGGTTCTGTCCATGCCATCGAAGGAATTACCAGCAAGAACGGCCAAATCATCGGTAAGATGGGACACTCAGAACGTTATGAAGACGGTCTTTTCCAAAACATACCAGGAAATAAAGACCAGCACCTCTTCGCGTCAGCGGTTAAATACTTTACTGGAAAATAAGACTTGCAGATTTTCTAATAGATAGTATCAGTAATGTAAAAGTCAGGTAAATCTAGCTCTTGATGATACACAAATGAAAATTAGGTATATAAAATGACATACGAAGTAAAATCTCTTAATGAAGAATGTGGTGTTTTCGGTATTTGGGGACATCCAGATGCTGCTAAATTGACCTATTTTGGTCTCCATAGTCTTCAGCACCGTGGTCAGGAGGGGGCAGGAATCCTCTCCAACGATCAGGGACAATTGAAGCGCCATCGTGACATGGGACTTTTATCAGAAGTCTTCAGAAATCCTGCTAATTTGGATAAATTGACGGGAACTGGTGCGATTGGGCATGTGCGTTACGCGACTGCTGGCGAAGCTTCTGTAGATAATATCCAGCCTTTCCTCTTCCGTTTTCACGATATGCAGTTTGGTTTGGCTCATAATGGAAACTTGACCAATGCTGCCTCTCTCAAGAAAGAATTGGAAGATAGAGGAGCGATTTTCAGTGCGACTTCGGACTCTGAAATCTTGGCTCACCTCATTCGTCGCAGTCATAATCCTAGCCTGATGGGCAAAATCAAGGAAGCGCTCAGCCTTGTCAAAGGTGGTTTTGCCTATATCTTGCTGTTTGAGGACAAGTTGATTGCGGCTCTTGACCCCAATGGTTTCCGTCCACTTTCTATCGGGAAAATGGCCAACGGAGCGGTGGTGGTTTCCTCTGAAACCTGTGCTTTTGAGGTTATTGGTGCTGAATGGATTCGTGATTTGAAGCCAGGTGAGATTGTGATCATTGATGACAAGGGCATCCAGTATGATAGCTATACAGATGATACTCAGTTAGCAATCTGTTCTATGGAGTATATCTATTTTGCTCGCCCTGATTCTAACATTCATGGTGTCAATGTTCATACGGCACGTAAACGTATGGGTGCTCAATTGGCGCGTGAATTCAAGCATGAAGCAGATATTGTGGTCGGTGTGCCCAATTCTTCCCTTAGCGCGGCTATGGGATTTGCGGAAGAATCTGGTCTGCCAAATGAAATGGGACTTATCAAGAACCAATACACCCAACGTACCTTTATCCAACCGACTCAAGAATTGCGGGAGCAAGGGGTGCGGATGAAACTATCTGCTGTTTCTGGTGTTGTAAAAGGCAAGCGTGTGGTTATGATTGATGACTCTATTGTACGTGGAACAACCTCTCGTCGGATCGTTCAGCTCTTGAAAGAAGCGGGTGCAACTGAGGTTCACGTTGCTATTGGTAGTCCAGCGCTAGCTTATCCATGTTTCTACGGGATTGATATCCAGACCCGTCAGGAGCTAATTGCGGCCAATCATACGGTCGAAGAAACTCGCCAAATCATTGGTGCGGACAGTCTGACTTATCTTTCTGTTGAGGGGTTGATTGATTCAATTGGTATTGAAACAGATGCGCCAAATGGTGGTCTATGTGTCGCTTACTTTGATGGTGACTACCCAACGCCTCTCTACGACTATGAAGAAGACTATCGTAGAAGTTTGGAAGAAAAGACGAGTTTTTACAAATAGACAATAGATCCTCCATTAAAGAAAAGGAATATAAAAATGGCAAATAAAAATGCTTATGCTCCACGTCTCACTACTGACTAAAAGCTAAAGCATTTGTCAGTAGACGCTTTCTCCTATGGGAACAAAGCTAGAGACCTGACTAGTATTTTTAGATAAAATAATTGTTTATCTAAAAATACGTCGCAATCTTTCTCAAAGAAAAGGAACATAAAAATGACAAATAAAAATGCTTATGCCCAGTCTGGCGTGGATGTTGAAGCGGGTTATGAGGTTGTTGAACGGATCAAGAAGCACGTGGCTCGTACGGAGCGTGCAGGTGTTATGGGAGCTCTTGGTGGTTTTGGTGGTATGTTTGACCTTTCAAAGACTGGGGTTAAAGAACCCGTCTTGATTTCAGGAACTGACGGTGTCGGAACCAAACTCATGCTGGCTATCAAGTACGACAAGCACGATACTATCGGTCAGGACTGTGTGGCCATGTGTGTCAACGATATCATTGCTGCAGGTGCGGAGCCCCTCTATTTCCTTGACTACGTCGCAACTGGCAAGAATGAACCAGCTAAGCTAGAACAAGTGGTTGCTGGTGTGGCAGAAGGTTGTGTGCAGGCAGGTGCTGCCCTCATCGGTGGGGAAACGGCTGAAATGCCTGGCATGTACGGCGAAGATGACTATGACTTGGCTGGTTTTGCGGTCGGTGTTGCAGAAAAATCTCAAATCATTGACGGTTCAAAGGTGGCAGAGGGAGATGTTCTTCTCGGACTTGCTTCAAGTGGGATTCATTCCAATGGTTACTCTCTCGTCCGTCGTGTCTTTGCGGATTACACAGGTGAGGAAGTTCTTCCAGAATTGGAAGGCAAGCAACTCAAGGACGTTCTTCTTGAGCCAACTCGTATCTATGTCAAGGCTGTTTTGCCACTCATCAAGGAAGAGTTGGTCAACGGCATTGCCCACATCACAGGTGGTGGCTTTATCGAGAATGTCCCTCGTATGTTTGCAGATGACCTAGCAGCTGAGATTGAGGAAGACAAGGTTCCAGTGCTTCCTATTTTCAAAGCTCTTGAAAAATATGGTAAAATCAAACATGAAGAAATGTTTGAAATCTTCAATATGGGTGTGGGGCTTATGCTGGCAGTTAGCCCTGAAAATGTAAGTCGTATCAAGGAATTGTTGGATGAACCAGTCTATGAAATCGGTCGTATCGTCAAGAAAGAAAACGAAAGTGTCATCATCAAATGAAAAAAATAGCGGTTTTTGCCTCTGGTAATGGCTCAAATTTTCAGGTGATAGCGGAACAATTTCCAGTAGAGTTTGTCTTTTCAGACCATCGTGACGCCTATGTGCTTGAGCGTGCAGACAAGCTCGGCGTTCTGTCCTATGCCTTTGAACTTAAGGAGTTTGAGAGCAAGGCAGACTACGAAGCAGCCATTGTCGAACTCTTGGAAGAGCACCAGATTGACTTGGTTTGTCTAGCAGGATACATGAAAATCGTTGGGCCCACCTTGCTGGCAGCTTATGAAGGTCGAATCATCAATATTCATCCAGCCTACCTGCCAGAATTTCCAGGAGCTCATGGGATTGAGGATGCTTGGAATGCTGACGTGGATCAGTCTGGCGTGACCATTCACTGGGTGGATTCTGGAGTGGATACAGGAAAGGTCATCAAACAAGTACGTGTGCCGCGACTAGCTGATGATACCATAGAAAGCTTTGAAGCTAGGATTCATGAGGCAGAGTACAAGTTGTATCCGGAAGTAGTGAAGACTCTATTTACAGATTGACTTTTTGTTGATTCATATGATATCTTTGATTTTAAATTGGAGTCAGTATCTTGTTGAAGACGGCTTCAAACGGAGGTATTTGTAATGTTAGAATCTAAAAAAACAACTCGATATGTATTTTATGTCTATCTGATGTTATTAACTTGGGGAATCTTATTTAAGTTTGAAACTAATCCTGAATTTATAGCATTTTTCTTAGCTCCAAGGTACATCAATTGGATTCCATTTTCAGAACCACTAATAGTAGATGGAAAAATTGTTTTTGCTGAAATGTTATTTAATTTGATTTCCTTTATTCCATTAGGTGTTTGTTTCCCTCTGATAAAAACTAATTTATCTAGTTTAAGAATAGTCGGGACAGGTTTCTTGATTAGTTTATTGTTTGAGTGCTTACAGTATATTTTAGCAATAGGTATAACAGATATAACGGATTTGGCTTTAAATACGCTAGGTGTTTGTGTAGGCTTGCTGATTTACCAAATGTTTATAAGAGTGTTCAAATCACAGACTAGAAAATGGGTCAATATCTTAGGTATGCTTAGCCTTGGTTTTGCTTATCTTGTTTTACTGTTACTGCATTTAATTGGTGTTTAACTAATGATTAAAAAGGAGAATATAATGACTAAACGCGCCTTAATCAGCGTCTCAGACAAAGCGGGCATTGTTGAATTTGCCCAAGAACTAAAAAAACTTGGTTGGGACATCATCTCGACAGGTGGGACAAAGGTTGCCCTTGACAATGCTGGGGTAGATACCATTGCGATTGATGATGTGACCGGTTTTCCAGAAATGATGGACGGTCGTGTCAAGACGCTTCACCCAAATATTCACGGTGGATTACTCGCTCGTCGTGACCTTGATAGTCACTTGGAAGCAGCTAAGGATAATCAAATTGAGCTTATTGACCTAGTTGTGGTCAACCTTTACCCATTTAAGGAAACCATCCTCAAACCAGATGTGACTTACGCTGATGCAGTGGAAAACATTGACATTGGTGGGCCATCTATGCTTCGTTCAGCAGCGAAGAACCACGCCAGCGTAACAGTTGTCGTAGATCCAGAGGATTATGCTGTAGTTCTTGACGAATTGTCAGCCAACGGCGAAACCACTTACGAAACCCGTCAACGTTTGGCAGCCAAAGTTTTCCGTCACACAGCGGCTTATGACGCCTTGATTGCAGAGTATTTTACAGCTCAAGTCGGAGAAAGCAAACCTGAAAAACTCACTTTGACCTATGACCTTAAGCAGGCTATGCGTTACGGTGAAAATCCTCAACAGGATGCGGACTTCTACCAAAAAGCTTTGCCGACAGACTACTCAATTGCATCAGCCAAACAGCTCAACGGTAAAGAATTGTCATTCAACAATATCCGTGATGCGGATGCTGCTATCCGTATCATCCGTGACTTCAAAGACCGTCCAACCGTTGTGGCTCTCAAACACATGAATCCATGCGGTATTGGTCAGGCTGATGACATTGAGACTGCTTGGGACTACGCTTATGAGTCTGACCCAGTGTCTATCTTTGGTGGTATCGTTGTTCTTAACCGTGAGGTGGATGCTGCGACAGCTGAAAAGATGCATGGTGTTTTCCTTGAAATCATCATCGCACCAAGCTATACGGATGAAGCGCTAGCTATTTTGACTAATAAAAAGAAAAACTTGCGTATCCTTGCCTTGCCATTTGATGCTCAAGAGGCTAGCGAAGTGGAAGCAGAATACACAGGTGTTGTCGGTGGACTTCTGGTACAAAACCAAGACGTGGTCAAAGAAAGCCCAGCTGACTGGCAAGTGGTGACCAAACGCCAGCCAACTGAGACAGAAGCGACTGCTCTTGAGTTCGCTTGGAAAGCTATCAAGTACGTCAAATCAAATGGTATCATCATCACCAATGACCATATGACACTGGGTGTTGGCCCAGGTCAAACCAACCGTGTGGCCTCCGTTCGTATTACCATCGACCAAGCCAAGGATCGTCTGGATGGCGCTGTCCTTGCTTCGGATGCCTTCTTCCCATTTGCGGATAATGTGGAAGAAATCGCCAAAGCAGGGATCAGGGCCATCATCCAGCCGGGTGGATCCGTCCGTGACCAAGAGTCTATCGAAGCCGCTGACAAGTATGGCTTGACCATGGTCTTCACAGGCGTGAGACATTTTAGACATTAAGAACGTTAAAGGGAAGAGAACAGTTTCTTTCCTTTTTTGCGTAAAAATGCGGAGTGAAACAAGATTAAAGCGAACGTTTGTGGTATAATGTTATTAAATAATTCGCAAAAGAGGTAACAAGATGAAGCTGTTAGTTGTCGGTTCGGGTGGTCGTGAACATGCGATTGCTAAGAAGTTGCTTGAGTCAAAAGACGTTGAAAAAGTATTTGTAGCTCCTGGGAATGATGGGATGACTCTGGATAGTCTGGAATTGGTAAATATCTCTATTTCCGAACATTTTAAATTGATTGACTTCGCAAAGGCCAACGATATTGCTTGGTCCTTTATCGGGCCAGATGACGCCCTTGCGGCTGGTATCGTGGATGATTTCCATGCAGCTGGTCTCAAAGCCTTTGGTCCGACAAGATTGGCAGCTGAGCTGGAGTGGTCCAAGGATTTTGCTAAGGAAATCATGGTCAAATATGGCGTTTCGACAGCAGCCTATGGCACATTCTCGGACTTTGAGGAAGCCAAGGCCTATATCGAAAAGCAGGGAGCTCCTATCGTGGTCAAGGCGGATGGCTTGGCGCTTGGGAAGGGTGTCGTCGTTGCTAAGACGGTTGAGCAAGCGGTCGAAGCCGCTCATGAGATGCTTTTGGACAATAAATTTGGTGACTCCGGTGCACGTGTAGTTATTGAGGAATTCCTTGAAGGAGAGGAATTTTCACTCTTTGTCTTTGTCAATGGCGACAAGTTCTATATCATGCCGACAGCGCAAGACCACAAACGTGTCTATGATGGCGACAAAGGGCCTAACACGGGTGGTATGGGTGCCTATGCGCCAGTTCCACACTTGCCACAGAGTGTAGTTGACACAGCGGTTGAGACTATTGTCAAGCCAGTTCTTGAAGGGATGATCAAAGAAGGCCGTCCGTATCTTGGCATCCTCTACGCAGGGCTTATCCTGACAGCAGAAGGTCCTAAAGTCATCGAGTTCAATGCTCGCTTTGGAGATCCTGAAACACAGATTATCTTGCCTCGTTTGACATCTGACTTTGCGCAAAATATTACTAATATTTTGGAAGGTAAAGAACCAGCCATCACTTGGACGGACAAGGGTGTGACTCTGGGTGTGGTTGTCGCATCAAACGGTTACCCACTGGCTTATGAGAAGGGTATCAAGCTTCCAGCCAAAACCGATGGCGACATCATCACCTACTATGCAGGTGCTAAGTTTGCGGAAAATAGCAGAGCACTGCTATCCAACGGCGGACGAGTCTATATGCTCGTTACCACAGCAGATACCGTCAAAGAAGCCCAAGAAACCATCTACCAAGAACTCTCCCAACAAAAAACAGAAGGCCTCTTTTACCGAACAGATATCGGAAGTAAGGCGATAAAATAAACCAGAAAAGAGATTTTTCATGAATTTTTCGACAGAAAATATAGCAATTATCACTAGTTTTTTAACTGCTTTCATTGCAATTTATCAAGCAATGTTTTCAATAAGATCATTCTATAAAAATAGGTTAGATAAAATTGTAATACTTAGATATGAGAAACTTTATGATTTTTATCAATCTTATCTTGAAGAATTTTCTAAATTAGATATACGTAATCTATCCAAAACTGCTACATATTCAAGACAGCAATATGATGCTATAAAATTTTTACTGGATGAAGAATTTAGAATAGATGATTCATATAATGAGTTAACTGAATTGATAATTGAGTATATTAAAAATAAAGACTTGATAATTGAAGATTCTGATGAATATGAAGAGTTCAGACAAGAATTAAATAAAAAGTGTATAAAATTTGATGATTTATTTAAGAAAAGTTTACAAAAACAACTTTCAAAATTATATAACAAATTGAATTAGTTGGAGAAAAAATTATGACTAAACCAGTAATTTCCATCATCATGGGCTCAAAATCTGACTGGGCAACCATGCAAAAAACAGCAGAAGTCTTAGACCGCTTCGGTGTAGCCTACGAAAAGAAAGTTGTCTCTGCCCACCGTACACCAGACCTCATGTTCCAACATGCCGAAGAAGCTCGTAGTCGTGGCATCAAGGTTATCATCGCAGGTGCTGGAGGTGCAGCCCATTTGCCAGGTATGGTCGCTGCTAAAACAACCCTTCCAGTCATTGGTGTGCCAGTCAAATCTCGTGCTCTTAGTGGAGTGGATTCACTCTATTCTATCGTTCAGATGCCGGGTGGGGTGCCTGTTGCGACAATGGCTATCGGTGAAGCTGGTGCGACAAATGCGGCTCTCTTCGCCCTCCGTCTTCTTTCAGTAGAGGATCAAGCTATCGCGACAGCTTTGGCAGATTTTGCAGAAGAACAAGGAAAAATCGCAGAGGAGTCTACCAATGAGCTCATCTAAAACAATCGGAATTATCGGTGGCGGTCAGCTGGGTCAGATGATGGCGATCTCAACTATCTATATGGGGCACAAGGTCATTGCGCTGGATCCTGCTGCGGATTGCCCAGCCTCTCGTGTGGCGGAAATCATTGTGGCGCCTTATAACGATGTGGATGCCCTTCGTCAGCTAGCTGAGCGTTGCGATGTCCTGACTTATGAATTTGAGAATGTAGATGCTGACGGTCTTGATGCTGTTATCAAGGATGGGCAACTCCCTCAAGGGACCGACCTGCTTCGCATCTCCCAAAACCGGATCTTTGAGAAAGACTTCCTCTCAAACAAGGCTCAAGTCACTGTAGCACCTTACAAGGTTGTGACTTCTAGCCAAGACTTGGCAGATATCGACCTGTCGAAAAACTATGTCCTCAAGACGGCAACAGGTGGTTATGATGGCCATGGACAAAAGGTCATTCGCTCGGCAGAAGACTTGGAAGAAGCCAATGCACTAGCCGATTCAGCAGACTGTGTTTTGGAAGAATTTGTCAATTTTGACCTTGAAATTTCTGTCATTGTATCAGGAAATGGCAAGGACGTGACGGTTTTCCCAGTTCAGGAAAATATCCACCGAAACAATATCCTTTCAAAAACTATTGTGCCTGCTCGCATTTCTGAAAGTTTAGCCGAGAAAGCCAAAGCTATGGCAGTGAGAATCGCTGAGCAACTCAACTTGTCTGGAACCCTTTGCGTGGAAATGTTTGCGACAGCTGATGATATCATTGTCAACGAGATTGCCCCACGACCACACAACTCTGGGCACTACTCTATTGAAGCTTGCGACTTCTCCCAGTTTGATGCCCATATTCTGGGTGTTCTGGGGGCACCATTGCCAGCTATCAAACTGCATGCTCCAGTCGTCATGCTCAATGTCCTCGGCCAGCATGTCGAAGCTGCTGAAAAATATGTCACAGAAAATCCAAGCGCCCACCTCCACATGTATGGTAAAATAGAAGCGAAGCACAACCGCAAGATGGGACATGTGACTTTATTTAGTGATGAACCAGATAGTGTGGGAGAGTTTTAGGGGAGAGGGGTCTAAAGAAAAAATGTTTGAAAAAATTAAAGGAATTAATATAAAATCAGGTATTTTTGAAGATGAAACAAAATTAGAACTCTTTGAAGGAAATTTTGAGGGAACAAATCCAGTACAAAACGATAGGGCAAGTTTATTGTTTGGAAGGAATGGTTCAGGGAAAAGTACCATTGCTCGAGGAATAAATCAATTAAAAAATGGTGAGTTTGGAACAGATAGAGTATCATTTATTGATAAAAATAATAATAATATTGTACTTAGTGATACTGAACGAAAATCGATATTTGTTTTCAATGAACACTATGTTGATCAGAAAGTCAAAATTGCTCAAGAAGGGTTAGATACAATTGTAATTTTAGGTGAACAGGTTGATATCGATGAGGAACTGGATAGATTAAGAACGCAGTTATCAGAATCACAAATTGAATCTCAAGATTATTATGCTGAATATGAAGAATATTTAGATGAAAAAAATGAAAAATCTCCAGACTTTTGGAAAAAGGAAATGACAGATTCTTTGAAAGGAGTAGGCAACTGGGCCGAAAGAGATAGGGAGATAAAAGGAAATCGAGCTGCATCTCCCGTTCATAATAATACCTTTCAAAATTTTGTTGATTTACAACCAATCTTAGATAAAAATGAGTTAGAGGTTGAATTCAACAATAAAAAAGCTAGATATTTTTCAATAAGAGATTCCGCAGTTACTATAAATAATGAACTATCTTTACCTGATATTAATTTTGATAGCAATGAATTATCAACTTTATTGTCTGAAAAAATCGAAGAACCTGAGTTGAATTCTAGGGATAAGTATTTACTGACATTATTATCTGATTCCACAAAAGGTGAACGTCATTTGAGAGAAGTTAAAGATTTCTTTGAAGATGAACATCAAAAAAAATGTCCTTTCTGTACTCAATCAGTATCAGAAGATGTTAAAGTTGAACTCACGAATGGCATAACTAAACTACTATCAAGAGCAGTCGAAGAACACCAATCCGCATTGAGAGGTAAAAAAATTGATGAGATTAATCAAGATTTTTCTGGTTATGAACAGATAGATCCAATATTAATTCAGTCTTATCAAAATAGTATTAATGCTTTGAATGCTAAATTTAACGAAATTAACTCAATAATCGATAAGAAGATTGATAATCCATATAATATAGTTGAGTTACCTAATATAAGCTTTTCTCAAGAATTAAGTCAAGCAGAGCATGATATTGAAAAAATTAACCAAGCAATTATCAAACATAATTCAGAAATCTCGGATATTCAAAAGTTAAAAGTAGATCTCCTTCAAATAAATAATGAATTAGCTTTTTATGAAATTCAAGATGCATACAAAAAGTTTCAAGAGAAAACAAATAAAAAAGCAATTTGTGAAAATAATTATAATAGCAGTAGTAAACGAGTAAAGGATTATGAAAAGCAGATTTCTGATTTAGAAGACAAGAAACTTAATATAGATATTGCAGTTGATGAAATTAATAAAAGTTTAAATTACATATTTTTTTCAAAAAATCGGTTAGCTATACAGAATCAAAACGGAAAATACTATCTGTTATCAAGAGGTAAGTCTGTGGTCCCCAGTAGGGTTTCCGTAGGGGAACGAAATGCGCTGGCATTATGTTATTTCTTTACTGAGATAATTCAACAGAGAGAGTTAGCAGATGCTTATAGTCATGAATATTTTATTGTTATTGACGATCCAATTTCTAGTTTTGATATGGAAAATAAAGTTGGAATAACCTCGTATTTAAAATACTGTTTAACTAGATTTTTTAAGGGGAATAGTAATACTAGAGTTTTACTAATGACCCATGATAAACAAACAATATATGACTTTGATATCTTTTTGAAAGAGATAATGGAATCCTGTAAAGAAGAGGAAGGTGGACAAAAATCTAAATACAAGAAGTTAGAATTGGTTTCTGGTAAATTACAAGAATTCAAAACTAGTACTCACGATTATACAGAACTACTTGAAATAGTCTTCGGTTATGCATTGGGAAATAGTACACCTACTTCGGAAAGTTTTGTTGGGAATGCAATGAGAAAAATTTTAGAAGCCTATGGTAGTTTTAATTATAAGAAGGGAATTGCCGAGCTAACAACAGATCCTTTAATTGTTGAAAAAATTGATAAAGAATACAGAACTTATTTTGAGAATCTTATGTATAGACTGGTTTTAAACGGTGAAAGTCATTTTAAGGATCCGGTTAAAACTTTGAGTATTGATTTCTTTGATACCATTTCTGATGAAGAACGAAAAAAAACAGCTAGAGATTTACTAGTTTTGCTTTATCTTTTAGATGATTTACATGTTTTAAAACATTTAGAGGGTGTATCAAATGCGGAAAATAGACTTGAACAATGGAAGTGTGAGATTTTAGAATAAGAGAATCATACCATTTGACTTATTGCAATGGTTGAAGTTTGCATGATAGCTGATTAGAGTAATCAAAGGATTATTACTTCCTAATTTTATTTTCTACAAACCCTAATTTAGCATCTAATAATGCAAAGTTTCCTGAGCCTCATAGATAAAAAAGATTTTTAAGGAGAAACAACAATGATCGACCGTTACTCTCGCCCTGAGATGGCGAATATTTGGAGTGAAGAAAATAAATACCGTGCTTGGCTTGAGGTGGAAATCTTGGCTGACGAGGCATGGGCTGAGTTGGGGGAAATCCCTAAGGAAGATGTGGCTTTGATCCGCGAGAAAGCGGACTTTGACATCGACCGTATTTTGGAAATTGAGCAGGAGACTCGTCATGACGTGGTGGCTTTCACGCGTGCGGTTTCTGAGACGCTTGGTGAAGAGCGCAAGTGGGTCCACTATGGCTTGACTTCTACTGACGTGGTGGACACGGCCTACGGTTACCTTTACAAGCAGGCCAACGACATCATCCGTCGTGACCTTGAAAATTTCACCAACATCATCGCTGATAAGGCTAAGGAGCACAAGTTTACCATCATGATGGGTCGTACCCACGGTGTGCACGCTGAGCCGACAACCTTTGGTCTTAAATTGGCGACTTGGTATAGTGAAATGAAGCGCAATATCGAGCGTTTTGAGCATGCGGCTGCTGGTGTGGAAGCTGGTAAGATTTCTGGTGCGGTTGGAAACTTCGCCAACATCCCACCATTCGTTGAGCAATACGTCTGCGACAAATTGGGTATCCGTGCCCAAGAAATTTCTACACAAGTCCTTCCTCGTGACCTTCACGCTGAGTACTTTGCAGTTCTTGCTAGCATCGCGACTTCAATCGAGCGTATGGCGACTGAGATTCGTGGTTTGCAAAAATCAGAACAACGAGAAGTAGAAGAATTTTTTGCTAAAGGGCAAAAAGGATCTTCAGCAATGCCTCACAAACGCAACCCAATCGGTTCTGAAAATATGACTGGTCTGGCGCGTGTTATCCGTGGTCACATGATTACAGCCTATGAAAACGTTGCTCTCTGGCACGAACGCGATATTTCCCACTCATCAGCTGAGCGCATCATCACACCAGATACAACTATCTTGATTGACTACATGCTCAACCGCTTTGGAAATATTGTCAAGAACTTGACGGTCTTCCCAGAAAACATGATTCGCAACATGAACTCTACATTTGGTTTGATCTTTAGCCAACGGGCTATGTTGACTTTGATTGAAAAAGGGATGACCCGTGAGCAAGCCTATGACTTGGTACAACCAAAAACAGCCTACTCTTGGGATAATCAAGTAGACTTTAAACCACTGTTGGAAGCAGATCCAGAAGTAACATCACGCCTCACACAAGAGGAAATCGACGAGATTTTCAACCCTCTTTACTACACTAAACGAGTGGATGATATCTTTGAACGTCTTGGTTTAGGATAATTAAAATAAAATCGAAGTTCTATTACTCTATTTACTGGAGTAGCAGAACTTCGATGTTTCTTTTTTATTAAAGTGCTTTTGAAAAAAATAACCAATATTTTATAATATGTTGAATATAGAATAGTATACTGTGACTTCTAAAATATTACTAGAAATTGATTTGAATTTCCTAATCGATTTGTCCATATTCTATTTCAATCTACTATGTCATATAATAAGCATAGAAAAAAGCCCAAGCGATTAGGCTCAGGCTTTCTTCTTAGTGATCACGGTCACATGAGATGAATTTAATCTTGTAGTAATCCGCTCGTTTATAAGTTTCGCTGTATGCGAGAACTTGGCCAGTGGATTCTAACTTAGTAGTCTTGGTTTGTAAAACGGTTGGGAATTGCTCATCGACTCCGAGGACCGAAGCCGCATGTTCTGGAGTTGGAAATGTTATTTCATTGATTTCTTCAAAATGTTCATCATTCATATGAATGTGGTAATCCAATTTGAAACGGTTATAGATAGAGCTATAATATTCAAGATTTGGATAATTTGCGTTGATGTATTGTTCTGGAATGTAAGATGTGTGGTAGATGTATACGACACCATTCGTTGCGCGTATACGTTCAATCTTGTAGTAGAACTGGTCACCGCGTAGCCCAAGTTTTTCTAAGTAGTTTAATTTGTTTCCGCGCTCAATAGAAAGGACGGTAACTTTATCATCTTTAGTTTCAAAAACTTCTACATCCGAAAACTCTACAAGCTTGTGTTTGCGTGCACGTGAAACGAAGGTTCCTTTTCCTTGTTGGCGGACAATATATCCATCTTTAGCAAGGTCGTTTAAGGCGCGGACAACTGTGATAGAACTGACATCGTACATTGAAATGAGTTCTGCTTCAGTGTAAAATTTATCTCCACTGCTAAACTGCCCAGAGATGATTTTATTTTTTAATTCGTCTTTTATGTATTGATATTTGGGAATTGCCATATTTTTACCTCTATTTTCCTTCTCCATAGAAAATTTTACCATAAAAGCGAAAAAAATAGTAGTCTTTTGAATAAAAAATTAGAATAATAGTTTGAAAAATTAAGCTATATAGGGATTGCTCGTATTTTATAAATGTATTTTATACAAAATTATTTTAGGTTCTATATTCTGAATGTAAAGAGCGTTTGAAATGGGTCTGAAAATGTTTGAAACTAATTGAACGTGTGTATAATAGTAAAATTCTAGCAAATATTCCGACAATTTCTATTGACAATTCAAACAGATTGGTTTATAATTGCTATAACAACAAATGAAAGCGTAAACTTTCGCGGTCAGAAGGTAGTTTTATGACACGATTTGAGATACGAGATGATTTCTATCTCGATGGAAAATCATTTAAGATTTTATCTGGCGCCATTCATTATTTTAGGGTTCCTCCAGAAGATTGGTATCATTCGCTCTATAACTTGAAGGCTCTTGGCTTTAATACGGTAGAGACTTATGTTGCTTGGAATTTACACGAGCCTCGTGAGGGCGAGTTTAACTTTGAAGGGGCTCTGGATTTGGAGAGGTTTCTTCAGACAGCACAAGATTTGGGTCTCTACGCTATCGTTCGTCCGTCACCCTTCATCTGTGCGGAGTGGGAATTCGGTGGTTTGCCGGCTTGGCTCTTAACCAAAGACATGAGGATTCGTTCTTCAGATCCTGCCTATATTGAGGCTGTCGGTCGCTATTATGATCAGCTCTTACCACGATTGGTTCCACATCTGTTGGACAATGGTGGCAATATCCTCATGATGCAGGTTGAAAATGAGTATGGTTCTTACGGAGAAGATAAGGCTTACCTGAGAGCCATTCGACAGCTGATGGAAGAGCGTGGCGTAACCTGTCCTCTCTTTACATCAGATGGTCCTTGGAGAGCTACTCTAAAAGCGGGAACCTTAATTGAAGATGATCTCTTTGTAACAGGCAACTTTGGTTCTAAGGCACCTTACAACTTTTCACAGATGCAGGAATTCTTTGATGAACATGGCAAGAAATGGCCGCTCATGTGTATGGAGTTCTGGGATGGCTGGTTCAATCGTTGGAAAGAACCGATTATCACACGGGATCCTAAGGAATTGGCAGATGCAGTTCGAGAGGTTTTGGAGCAAGGTTCCATCAATCTTTACATGTTCCACGGTGGTACAAACTTTGGCTTCATGAATGGTTGCTCAGCTCGAGGAACCTTGGACCTGCCACAAGTTACATCTTATGATTACGATGCCCTTCTGGATGAAGAAGGAAATCCAACTGCCAAATATCTGGCAGTCAAGAAGATGATGGCAACACATTTTCCAGAGTATCCGCAGTTGGAACCCCTCTACAAAGAGAGTATGGAGTTGGATGCTATTCCACTGGTTGAAAAAGTTTCCTTGTTTGAAACCTTGGATAGCTTGTCAAGTCCAGTAGAAAGTCTCTATCCTAAAAAGATGGAGGAGTTGGGACAAAGCTATGGCTACCTACTCTATCGAACAGAAACAAACTGGGATGCAGAAGAAGAAAGACTTCGTATCATTGATGGTCGAGATAGGGCTCAGCTGTATGTCGATGATCAATGGGTCAAAACCCAATATCAGACAGAGATTGGGGAAGATATTTTTTATCAAGGCGAAAAGAAAGCGTTATCTAGGATTGATGTCTTGATAGAAAATATGGGGCGTGTCAACTATGGTCATAAGTTCTTAGCGGATACGCAACGTAAGGGAATTCGGACAGGGGTTTGTAAGGATTTGCACTTCTTACTAAACTGGAAACACTATCCACTCCCACTAGATAATCCTGAGAAAATTGATTTTTCAAAAGGATGGACTCAAGGACAACCAGCCTTTTACGCTTATGACTTTACAGTCCAAGAGCCAAAAGATACTTACCTAGACTTGTCTGAGTTTGGTAAGGGAGTTGCCTTTGTCAATGGGCAGAATCTAGGACGTTTTTGGAACGTCGGCCCGACCCTCTCGCTTTATATCCCTCATAGCTATCTCAAGGAAGGTGATAACCGCATCATCATCTTTGAAACAGAAGGTCAATATAAAGAAGAGATTCATTTAACTCGTAAACCTACACTAAAACATATAAAGGGGGAAAACTTATGACAATTGTAGGATGCCGTATCGATGGACGTTTGATCCACGGACAAGTAGCCAATCTTTGGGCTGGGAAACTAAATGTTTCACGTATTATGGTTGTAGATAACGAAGTTGTCAACAATGACGTTGAAAAGAGTGGTTTGAAACTTGCGACACCACCAGGTGTAAAATTGAGTATTTTGCCAGTTGAGAAAGCCGCAGCCAATATTCTTGCTGGTAAATACGATAGCCAACGTCTCTTTATCGTGGCTCGTAAGCCAGACCGCTTCCTTGGTTTGGTAGAAGCAGGTGTACCACTTGAAACCCTAAATGTTGGGAATATGTCTCAAACACCAGAAACTCGTTCTATTACACGTTCTATCAACGTAGTGGACAAGGATGTGGAAGATTTCCACAAACTGGCAGAAAAAGGTGTTAAACTTACTGCTCAAATGGTTCCAAATGATCCAATTTCAGACTTTTTGAGCTTATTAAAATAGGAAAAAAATTTTTAGGAGGTCATTGTTATGATACAATGGTGGCAAATTTTACTTCTCACTTTGTACTCAGCTTATCAAATCTGTGATGAGTTGACGATCGTTTCATCTGCAGGTTCCCCTGTATTTGCTGGTTTCATTACTGGTTTAATCATGGGAGATGTGACTACCGGTTTGCTTATCGGTGGTAACTTGCAACTGTTCGTTCTTGGGGTTGGTACCTTCGGTGGTGCTTCTCGTATCGACGCAACTTCTGGTGCGGTTCTTGCGACAGCCTTCTCTGTTTCACAAGGAATTGATGCACCGCTTGCAATTACTACAATCGCTGTACCAGTAGCAGCTCTCTTGACTTACTTCGACGTTCTTGGTCGTATGACTACTACCTTCTTCGCTCACCGTGTGGATGCTGCAATCGAACGCTATGACTATAAAGGTATTGAACGCAACTACCTGCTTGGTGCGATTCCTTGGGCTCTATCTCGTGCCCTTCCAGTCTTCTTTGCGCTTGCTTTTGGTGGTGCCTTTGTACAACATGTAGTAGACTTAGTGACAGAATACCAATGGATTGCAGATGGTTTGACACTCGCAGGACGTATGCTTCCAGGTCTTGGATTTGCAATCTTGCTTCGTTACCTTCCAGTTAAACGTAACCTTCACTACCTTGCTATGGGATTTGGTTTGACAGCTATGTTGACTGTTCTTTACTCATATGTAACAGGTCTTGGTGGCGCTGTTGCTGGTATCGTAGGTACTCTTCCTGCTGAAGTTGCTGAAAAAATTGGTTTCGTGAACAACTTCAAAGGTTTGTCTATGATTGGTATTTCTATCGTAGGTATCTTCCTTGCAGTGCTTCACTTCAAAAATAGCCAAAAAGTAGCTGTAGCAGCACCTTCTACACCATCAGAAAGTGGGGAAATCGAAGATGACGAATTCTAATTACAAACTAACAAAAGAAGATTTTAATCAAATCAACAAACGTAGCTTGTTTACTTTCCAATTAGGTTGGAACTACGAACGTATGCAAGCTTCTGGTTACCTTTATATGATCTTGCCTCAATTGCGTAAAATGTATGGGGATGGAACTCCTGAATTGAAAGAAATGATGAAAGTTCATACTCAATTCTTCAATACTTCACCATTCTTCCATACCATTATCGCTGGTTTTGACCTTGCCATGGAAGAAAAAGATGGTGTGGGTTCAAAAGACGCCGTTAACGGTATCAAGACAGGTTTGATGGGACCATTTGCTCCTCTTGGAGATACAATCTTTGGTTCACTTGTACCTGCTATCATGGGGTCAGTCGCAGCAACTATGGCTATCGCTGGCCAACCTTGGGGTATCTTCCTTTGGATTGCAGTTGCAGTAGCGTATGACATCTTCCGTTGGAAACAGTTGGAATTTGCCTACAAAGAAGGGGTTAACCTTATCAACAACATGCAAAGTACCTTGACAGCTTTGATTGACGCTGCATCTGTACTTGGTGTCTTCATGATGGGTGCTCTTGTAGCAACAATGATCAACTTTGAAATTTCTTACAAGTTGCCAATCGGTGAAAAGATGATTGATTTCCAAGACATCTTGAACCAAATCTTCCCACGTTTGCTTCCAGCAATCTTTACTGCCTTTATCTTCTGGTTGCTTGGTAAGAAAGGTATGACTTCTACTAAAGCTATCGGTATCATTATCGCTCTTGCAGTAGGTCTTTCTGCCCTTGGTCACTTTGCATTTGGAATGTAATTCCTTATGACCAAATCATTAATTTTGGTGAGCCATGGTCGCTTCTGTGAGGAGCTTAAAGGTAGCACAGAAATGATTATGGGCCCACAAGACAACATTTACACAGTAGCTCTTCTTCCAGAAGATGGGCCAGAAGAATTTACTGCAAAATTTGAAGCTGCTATTGAAGGATTGGATGATTTTCTAGTCTTTGCGGATCTTCTCGGTGGAACACCATGTAACGTGGTAAGCCGTTTGATTATGGAAGGTCGTGACATCGAACTTTACGCAGGGATGAATCTTCCAATGGTGATTGAATTTATCAATGCGAGCCTTACAGGCGCAGATGCGGACTATAAGAACCGTGCTGCAGAAAGCATTGTGAAAGTCAATGACCTGTTAGCGGGCTTCGATGATGACGAAGATGAATAATACTCTTCGAAAATCTCTTCAAACCATACTAGTGTCTCCTTGCCGTAGGTATGGTTACTGACTTCGTTAGTTCTATCCACAACCTCAAAACAGTGTTTTGAGCAGCCTGCGGCTAGTTTCCTAGTTTGCTCTTTGATTTTCATTGAGTATACGATGTGACAGCGTGAAAATCACAGGGAAAATAGGCGATAGGAGGATGGAGCGATGCTCCGACGATAATCGGTCTTTTTCCCAAAGATTTTAGTTGGAACTCGATTCAATTCATGTGACAACGTGAACATCGTCAGAATAACTGATATAGAATATACATGGGAATGGGGCTTACTCCCATTCCCATCTTTAATAGAAAAAGAGGAACTCAATGCTACATTATACAAAAGAAGACTTACTCGAATTGGGTGCAGAAATCACTACACGTGAAATTTACCAACAGCCTGATGTATGGAAAGAAGCTTTTGAATCTTATCAAGCACAAGGTGAAGAAATTGCAGCCTTTCTACAAGGGATTGCGGATAAACATGACTATATCAAGGTTATCTTGACAGGTGCGGGGACTTCTGCTTATGTGGGAGATACCTTGGTACCTTACTTTAAGGAAGTCTATGACGAACGCAAATGGAATTTCAATGCTATTGCGACAACAGATATCGTTGCCAATCCAGAAACCTATTTGAAAAAAGATGTGGCAACTGTCCTTGTTTCCTTTGCCCGTAGTGGAAATTCGCCTGAAAGTGTGGCGACTGTTGATTTGGCAAAAGCCTTGGTGGATGAGCTTTACCAAGTGACGATTACTTGTGCAGCAGATGGTAAATTGGCTCTTCAAGCTCATGGAGATGAGCGCAATCTCTTGCTTTTGCAACCAGCTGCCTCTAATGATGCTGGCTTTGCCATGACTTCTAGCTTTACCTCTATGATGTTGACAGCTCTTTTGGTCTTTGATCCTACAGAATTTGCTGTGAAAGCTGAACGTTTTGAAGTTGTATCTAGTCTTGCCCGTAAAGTTTTAGACAATGCAGAAGATGTCAAAGAACTTGTTGACCTAGACTTTAACCGTGTCATCTATCTAGGCGCTGGTCCTTTCTTTGGGCTTGCTCATGAAGCTCAGCTCAAGATTTTGGAATTAACAGCTGGCCAAGTGGCGACCATGTATGAAAGTCCAGTCGGCTTCCGTCACGGTCCAAAATCTCTTATCAACGAAAATACAGTTGTTTTGCTCTTTGGTACAACAACAGACTACACTCGCAAGTACGACTTGGACTTGGTTCGTGAAGTTGCTGGTGATCAGATTGCTCGCCGTGTTGTGCTTTTGAGTGATCAAGCCTTTGGTCTTGAAAATGTCAAAGAAGTTGCCCTTGGTTGTGGCGGTGTCTTGAATGATATTTACCGTGTCTTCCCTTACATCGTTTATGCCCAACTCTTTGCCCTATTGACTTCACTCAAGGTAGAAAATAAACCAGACACACCATCACCTACTGGTACAGTAAACCGTGTGGTACAAGGTGTTATCATCCACGAATATCAAAAGTAATACTGCGTTTATAGATTCTTGATAAAGGGGTTTGTAAATCATACAAGTAAACCATAGATTGTCAAGGTGCTTTCTATGGTTTGTTTGCTTGGGAGAAATAGTAAAAGGAGAACAGAATGAAAGCATATACAGAGCGTGTATTTGGAAATGTTGAGGGCAAGGATGTCTTGGCCTATCGTTTTGAGACGAACGGTGGCTACCAACTTGAGGTCATGACTTATGGTGCGACCATCCTGCGCTATGTCACACCTGACAAGGCTGGAAATTTTGCCAATGTTATTTTGGGTTTTGATGATTTTGATAGCTATGTAGGCAATAGTCCCAAGCATGGAGCTAGCGTAGGTCCTGTGGCGGGCCGTATTGCAGGTGCGACCTTTGAGCTGAATAGCAAGACCTATCATCTGGAAGTCAACAATGCTAGCAACTGTAACCACAGTGGTTCAACTGGTTGGGATTCCAGCTTGTTTGAACGAGTTGAAGTGAGCGACCATGGCTTGACCCTCTACACAGAGCGTACAGATGGGACAGGAGGATTTCCCGGCAATCTCAAAATCTGGATCAGCTATCACTTGGAAGAAACTGGTGCCTATGAAATCAGCTACAAGGTAACAACAGATCAGGATACGCTGGTCAATCCAACCAACCACAGCTATTTCAACTTGTCTGGTGATTTCACGCAGACCATTGACCGCCATGTCTTCCAACTAAACACAGAGGGCATTTATCCAATCGCTCCCGACGGTGTTCCAGCCAAAACTCCAGATGCCAATCGTGATGTGGTCAAACACATCTACAATGGTGCCTTGTTGAAGGATATCTTTGCAGAAGAAGATGAGCAAATCCAGCTGGTATCTGGTTTGGATCATCCATTTGCCCTTCCTGCAGGTCATGATAATGCTGGTTTCCTTTATGACCAAAACTCAGGTCGCTTCCTGCTCTTCAAGACAGAGGCTCCTTGCTTTGTAGTCTACACAGCAAACTTTGTGGATGAGAGTGTCATCATAAGAGGTCAGCCAATGGTACAGCACAATGGGATTGCCCTTGAAGCGCAAGCTTTACCAGATGCCATTCACAGTAACCTCAAAGACCAAGTCATTCTCAAAGCCGGTCAAATCTTTACAAGTAAGACACGTTATGAGCTTGTTGTGAAATAAAAGAATCATTGCGCCTACTTTTGGGATTTAGGAATAGGTAAGCAAAGACAAATAGTAGGAAAATATGATATAATTAGGTGTTAAAAAGTATTTATCAAGATACGATTCAAAAGATATAAGGAGTAAACAATGAAGAAAATTGTATTTGCTAGTGCCTTGGCTTTGACCTTGGCAGGAGCAGTTTTGACAAATGATGTTTTTGCGAATGACAGATTGGTGGCAACGCAATCTGCTGATGGTAATGTATTGACCTCAGAGGTGCTAAAACCTTCTAGTGGCAATGTTTTGGTTGGAATCAAGGGAGAATTTTTGCCTCCTCATCAACAATCTATTTTAGATGCTATCAATAAAATTCGTAAAGAAGCAGCCGACGAAGGTTTGGTAGATAAGTATGTTCCTGTCAAATGGTCAGTTGACCATGAAAAAACGGCTTTTGTACGCGCTGCTGAGGTATCTGTTGCGCTGAAGGCTGAACGTCTTTCCAGCAAAAACAACTGGACTGCCTTTCCATCTGGTAATAGCCTAAGTGGAGAAGCTTTAGATTTGAATCCTGATGGATTTCTAAAAGCAATTGAAAACTGGCATGCTGAAAAGGCGCAATATGTGGCGAAAAAGAAAGATAAAACATCAAAAGAATTTTCATCTTATTATGAGAACTTGATTAACCCTAAATTTACCCATGTGGGTCTTGCTGCTTTTAAAAATGCAGCTAGTCCTCAGAAGGCAGCAACGGTTGCTCTGGCTTTAGGAACTACGACTTCTTCAGAGGAATTAGCTGGTGGATATGGTTCTGCTGTTCAGTACACAGAAGTGACTGCCTCAAACCTTTCAACAGTTAAAAGTAAAGCAATGGTTGTAGAAACACCGCTGAAAGATTTCAGAAAATCTACGTCTGATCAGTCTGGCTGGGTGCAGTCTAATGGCAAGTGGTATTTTTATGAGTCTGGTGATGTGAAGACAGGCTGGTTGAAAACAGGTGGTCAATGGTACTACTTGAATGACCTAGGTGTCATGCAGACTGGATTTGTAGAAGTTGATGGATCGGTGTATTATCTAAGTAACTCAGGCGCTATGTTTACAGGCTGGGGAACAGATGGTAGCAGATGGTTCTACTTTGATAGCTCAGGAGCTATGAAAACAGGCTGGTACAAGGAAAATGGTACCTGGTATTACCTTGATGAAGAAGGGATCATGAAGACGGGTTGGTTTAAAGTAGGTCAACACTGGTACTATGCAAATGGTTCAGGCGCTTTGGCTGTTAGCACAACAACACCAGATGGTTACCGTGTAAATGGTAATGGTGAATGGGTAAACTAGAATGAAGATAGTAAGTCATAGGTAAAGTATTCATCTTACTTAGTAAAAAGAATGAACGATAAGAAAGAGGTTGATGGCAAACATTGGCCTCTTTTTTTGGAGTGTTTAGAGTCAGTTGCTATTCACTGAAAATAAGGACGAGTCATCGCTGGAGTATTCCTAATTCAAAAATCAAGCTTGAACATTTGCTTTTGGTATCTGTTTATTTCTGGAATGTGAGCTTTATACTCTTCGAAAATCTCTTCAAACCACGTCAGCTTCGCCTTGGTGTAGGTATATGTTACTGACTTCGNNAGTGTTTTGAGCAACCTACGATTCGCTTCCTAGTTTGCTTTTTGATTTTCATTGAGTCTCATCTGCAATAGAAAAGCAGTGTGAGAAGCAAATACACACCAGAATAAAAGAGAAACTCTAGGAAAGAAAATGTAAAGAAATATCAAAGTTTTCAAAACGATTTTCATAAAAACTTTGATAAAACAAATAAAATCCCGAACAAAAATGTAACAAAAATTTAATATAAAACACTTGACAAAGATTTGTGGGGGGGGGTATACTTAATATAGGCATAGTCTGAAAATGATTATCAGAAAAGAGGTAAATGATGAATAAGAAAAAAATGATTTTAACAAGTCTAGCCAGCGTCGCTATCTTAGGGGCTGGTTTTGTTGCGTCTCAGCCTACTGTTGTAAGAGCAGAAGACGCTCCACAAGCTGTCGAACAATCTTTATCAGAGAAGCAACGAGAATTCTTATCTAATTTTGATAAAGCTGCAGAAGCTATAGTTAAAGAATTAGAAGAATATTTAGAGAATGCAAAAGGAGATCCAGAATTAGAAAAACAAATTCAAGGGTTTATTGATGAATTTAAAAAACGAACTGAAGCTCAGAAGGCTGACTATGAAAAACGCTTCAAAGAAGGTCTAACTGTAGAAAAGGCTGAAGAAGAAGTAGAAGAAAAAGCTAAAGAAGAGGAAGTTGCAGAAGAAAAAGAAGCTAAGGAAGAAGCAGCTGCTCAAAAAGAATTCTTATCTAATTTTGATAAAGCTGCAGAAGCTATAGTTAAAGAATTAAAAGAAGATTTAGACAATGCAAAAGAAAATCCAGAATTACAAAACCAAATTCAAGGGTTTATTGATGAATTTGAAAAACGAACTAAGGCCCAGAAGGCTGACTATGAAAAACGCTTCAAAGAAGGTCTAACTGCAGAAGACGCTGAAGAAGCAATAGATGAAGCTAATAAAAAAGCTGCAGAAGAAGCTGCAGAAAAAGCTAAGGAAGAAGCAGCTGCTCAAAAAGAATTCTTATCTAATTTTGATAAAGCTGCAGAAGCTACAGTTAAAGAATTAAAAGAATATTTAGACAATGCAAAAGAAGATCCAGAATTACAAAACCAAATTCAAGGGTTTATTGATGAATTTAAAAAACGAACTAAAGCTCAGAAAGCTGACTATGAAGAACGCTTCAAAAAAGGTCTAACTGCAGAAGATGCTGAAGAAGAAATAGAAGCAAAAGCTAAAGAAGAGGAAGTAGCAGAGGAACAAGAAGCTAAGGAAGAAGCAGCTGCTCAAAAAGAATTTTTAGCTAATTTTGACAAGGCATTAAAGGATACGATTGCAAAATTAGAAGAAGATGCAAAAAATAATCCTGAAATAGAAGAACAAATTCAAGATACGATTGCAAAATTAAAAGCAGAAGCAGATAAAACAAAAGCTAAAATCGTAGAAGGTTTCAAACAAGGCTTAACTGCAGAAGACGCTGAAAAAGCAATCGATGATGCAAATAAAAAGTCAGCAGAAAAAGAGAAAGCGGCTCAGGAAGAATTTTTAGCAAACTATGATGCAGCATTGAAAGCAGCAATCGCAGAATTAGAAAAAGCTGAAACTAATAGTCCAGAAGAAGCAAAAGCAAAAGCTGATACAATTGCAGCATTAAAAGCAGCATCAGATGAAACAAGAAAACAAATTGTAGAAGGCTTCAAAAAAGGCTTAACTGCAAAACAAGCTGAAAAATTTATCGATGAATTAAATAAGAAAGCTGCAGAAGAAGATAAAGCTAAAGAAAAACCAGCGGAAAAACCAGCGGAAAAACCGGCGGAGAAACCAGCAGAAAAACCGGCGGAGAAACCAGCAGAAAAACCAGTGGAAAAACCGGCAGAGAAACCAGCGGAAAAACCAGCGGAGAAACCAGCAGAAAAACCGGCGGAGAAACCAGCAGAAAAACCAGCAGAAAAACCAGCGGAAAAACCGGCAGAAAAACCGGCGGAGAAACCAGCAGAAAAACCAGCGGAAAAACCGGCGGAAAAACCAGCTGAAACTCCAGCAGAAAAACCAGCGGAAAAACCGGCGGAAAAACCAGCTGAAACTCCAGCACAACCTTCTGTTCCTGCAAGACCATCTAATCCGACATATGTCCCTTCATACTCATCATATGTTCCATCATACAGCTCATATTCTGTAGTAGAACCAGCTAAACCAGCCGCTCCAAAAACAGGTTGGAAACAAGAAAATGGTATGTGGTACTTCTACAATACTGATGGTTCAATGGCGACAGGATGGCTACAAGACAACGGTTCATGGTACTACCTAAACGCTAATGGTGCTATGGTAACAGGTTGGCTCCAAAACAATGGCTCATGGTACTACCTCAACGCTAATGGTGCTATGGCGACAGGATGGCTCCAATACAATGGTTCATGGTACTACCTCAACGCTAACGGCGCTATGGCAACAGGTTGGGCTAAAGTCAACGGTTCATGGTACTACCTAAATGCTAACGGTTCAATGGCAACAGGTTGGGTGAAAGATGGAGATACCTGGTACTATCTTGAAGCATCAGGTGCTATGAAAGCAAGCCAATGGTTCAAAGTATCAGACAAATGGTACTATGTCAATGGCTCAGGTGCCCTTGCAGTCAACACAACTGTAGAGGGCTATAGAGTCAATGCTAATGGTGAATGGGTAAACTAAACCTAATATAACTAGTTAATATTGACTTCCTGTAAGAACTCTTTAAAGTATTCCCTACAAATACCATATCCTTCCAGTAGACAATATACTCTTGTAGGAAGTTTAGATTAAAAAATAACTCTGTAATCTCTAGCCGGATTTATGGCGCTAGAGACTACGGAGTTTTTTTGATTGGTAAAGAATGGCGGCACTCAAGAGATTCTTAGTTTGCTATTTGATTTGAAAATTACAAATTCTTTCTCTTCTTGGCATTCTTGGTCAGGGAAACCTGGTAAGTATCTTGTTCTTTAGTGAGGTAATTGATGATTTGGAAATCATTAGTTTGAGCCTTGAAATCCACTTCGTAGACAGTGGTGACTTGTTCTCCATCATTGCTGGTATCAATGGAGATGAGGTCTAACTCAGTACAGAATTGTGATAGCCCAGATTGGATAGTTTGGAGTTGATTTTCTTGGTTGGCGATTGTGATAGTTAATAGTCTGCGACGTTGGTGGTTGCTCTTGCTTTGTTGTTTTTCTAAAAGAAGCCATACTGCTAAGATAAAGACGGTGAAGAGAACAGCTAAGGCTAGGTAGCCTGTCCCTGCCGCCAGCCCGATAATCATGGCAAGAAAGATAGCAATTAGTTCCCGTGAGCCACTGGTGGCTGAACGGAAACGAATGAGGCTAAAGGTTCCTGCAACAGCGATAGAGGTTCCTAAGCTGCCATTTACCAGAAAGATGACCAAGGTCATCAAGCAGGGGAGTAGGGTCAAACTAACCGCAAATTCCCGTGTATAGAGGGTACGGTGTTTGTAGGCCCAGGTCAGAGCCAAACCTAAAATCAGGCTGACCAAGAGAGCTAGAAAGAGCTGGATGGGATTGGCAGTAGCAGTTGTGTCGTTGAAAATAGAGTTGAAAAGATTAGACATAAGTAGTACCTACACTTTCTGTGCTTGGTCGTGGGTTATAGTCCAGCCCTTGAGACTTGTGGTAGGCGCAGCTATATTTTGAAAATTTCTGTTCTACCAGTCCATATTGGTCGAGAATATCTTGTAGCCATTGGGGTTTTCTGCCCGGTGCTTTGATTTCCATGATAACAATGTCCTCGCTTAGTAGAGGGAAACCGTCCTTTCCTGAAAATAAACTGATATTATTATTACGATAGGTTAGATTTTGGTCAATGGTGACACGAATTTTATTGTAGGGGAATCCGCTAATTTCTTTCTTTTCCTTGAGAGAAAAACGGTCGTAGTAGATATACATACGAGGGATGATGGCTTTCTGATATTCCTCTTGGAGTTGTTGAATTTTTTCAATCATCATTCGATCCTTGATACTGCTATCCAGCTGTCCCTTGGTCATAAACTGGGTGATAGACTGGGGAGTCGATAAGAGACGATATTTTAGCCCGACACCAGCTCTGTCCTTAGATTTGATTTCTAAAAACACCTGACTATTAGGCTGGACTTGACTGAGATAGGTTCGCATCCGAATCTTTTCTTTGCGCTTAGTATATTGGCTATCATTCTGAATCATATCAAATTGCTCTGTATCAAAGTAGATGTTGGAAATGGTCGAAGTTGGATAATCATCCTCGACGAGATATATTTTTAAGTCCTCTATTAAATTAGCCAAGTCAGCTTTGGTAACGACATATTTGGTTTCAATTCGTTTAAAGCTTGTTTCAATTGGCTTCATAAATCTTGTCTCCTTTATCAAACTATTTCAGTACACTATCTTATTAGCAGATAGGTGTGTCTGGGCAAGTTGAACTTGCTTGTAATTAGTCTATGGAATTTTCCTAAAACTTTTGTTAAAGATAACTTAACTGAAACTGAACTTAAGAAAACTTTCAGAAAAAGTTTAGATTTTTTTCAGACTTACCCTGTAAACTAAGGTCAAGCTAAATGAAGGCGAGGAAAAAAGTATGAAATCAAAAAAATGGACTCTAATCTTAACCAGTTTAACAGCTTTGACCTTGATGACAGCTTGTGGGCAGTCAACGACCAAGTCAAGTACAACTGCAGCGGCAGATACCACTGCTATCACAACTTCAGCTAAAAACAGTCAATCTTCTTATTTTACAGAAAAGGACTACGACACTTCTTATGATGAAAGCACTGCTTCTAAGATTGAATTGTCTGGTTCATCTGCAAACGTCTCTGGAGATGGTGTGACAGTTTCTGGCTCAACGGTGACCATCTCAAAAGCAGGTACTTATGTCATTTCTGGTCAGTCTGACGGAGTGCAAATTAAAATCGCAGCTGATAAGTCTGATGATGTGAAACTTGTCCTAAAAGGCGCGACCATGACCAATACAGATGCGGCTATTTCGGCTACAAGCGCAGGTCATGTCTACCTCACTCTAGCAGAGGGAACCACCAACAGTCTCTCTGACTCAAGCTCTAACAGTGATGAAAAGGCAAATACCGCTCTCTTTTCTAAGGTTGATTTGACCATCAATGGTTCAGGGACTCTTACTGTAGATGGCAAGAAAAGCAATGCTATCAAGGCAAATGATACGCTTCACATCACTGGTGGAACCTTTAACATCACATCAGTAGGAGATGCCTTTAATGTCAATGATGAACTCAACATCACTGGTACGACCATGACGATCGATGCCAAGGAAGATGGTGTTAAAGTTGATAATGATGACGATATGACTGTCGGAAATATGTATTTGGCGAACAATACCATAACAGTCACAGCAGGCGATGACGGCATTCACGCTTCTGGCAACCTAGTGATTGATAGTGGTACTTACACCGTCAAGAATTCCACAGAAGGAATTGAAGGGAAAGCCATTACGATCAATGGTGGAGATATCAATGTCTACTCGACAGATGATGGGGTCAATGCAGCCAATAAAAATGCCCAGCAAAGCGACATTTACTTTACCATGACAGGTGGAAATCTAACTGTAGAAGTTGGTCAAGGGGACACAGATCCAATTGACTCAAACGGGAATATCACGGTCACAGGCGGAACCATTAAATTGATAGGACAATCAGGCTTTGACTTTGATGGAACAGCAACCTACACAGGTGGGGATATCTACATCAACGGCGAAAAACAAACAGATATTGTCAATTCTATGCCTGGAGGCGGAGGTCCGAATGGAGGTCCTGGCGGTCCAGCCCCTGGCGGACGAGGATAAACACAAACGATGCTGGGCAAGAAGTCTTTGAAATCAGAAAAACGCATAGTATCAGGTCAGAGAAACCTTGGTACTATGCGTTTTATTGTGGGGAGATTTACTTCATTTTCTCCTGAAGTCGACTTTTTGCCCAACCTCGTTTGGTCCTGCTATTTGAGTTGTTCTACTTGACTCCAAGTAAAAAAGGAGTATAATGTTGTAATGAATAAAGTTACAATAAAAAGAGCAAAGGAGAAATAGGTGACCTACGCATACAATAGTAAGATTTATTTGGCAGAGGCAGTTTTAAATGTAAAGGATGTGGTGAGTCAGACTGCCTTCTATCATCAGATTCTAGGCTTGGAGATCCTTTCTCAGACAGAATCTGAAAGTATTTTAGGAGCTGGTGGAAAGGCTTTGGTTCATTTACTGAAAACAGACAGGCTAGAGGAGGTGCAAGATCACTATGGTCTCTATCATCTAGCTATCCTTTTACCAAGTCGTGAGGATTTGGCAAATCTGTTTAAGCATATAGCAGAGCTGCAAATTCAGCTAGTCGGTGGGGCGGATCATGGCTACAGTGAAGCAATCTATCTGGAAGATTTAGAAGGGAACGGGATTGAAATTTATCGTGATAAGCCTATAGAGGACTGGGATATTCGTGAGGATGGGCGCATTGTCGGAGTAACCGAAGCCTTATCTGCTCAAGAAATATATGAGATGGGACGTAAAGTAGAACCTTTTGAGATAGTCTCTACTACGCGCATGGGGCATATCCATCTTTCTGTCAAGGATAGTCAAGTAGCAAGCCGGTTTTATCAAAAGGTTTTAGGACTAGAGGATAAATTTAGTCTACCTAGCGCTAGTTGGATTGCGTCTGGGGATTATCATCATCATTTAGCGGTCAACGAGTGGGGAAGAAAAAGGCTAGCCAGACGTGAACAAGGTTTACCCGGCTTGGCCTACTATGTCATTGAAGTCGCAAGCAAAGAAGAATTTCTAGCAATTGCCGAAAGAGGACAGGAAGTTGAAGCGTCTATCAAGTGGCTGACATCAACTCAGTTGGAAGTGACAGACCCAGACGGAATCGTGACGCGTATCCGCTTAGCTAGATAGGATGTGATAAAGACCAGAGCATAGATTGTATAAAATGCTCCTTATCCTAGTCAGATATGTAGAAAATTTGATATGATAGTAGGGAATAAGGAGAAGAACACAATGACTAGTGAATACCAGAAAATGATTGCAGGAGAGGTTTACCGTCCATCGGACCCAGAATTGCGGGCCTTGGCTCAGGCTTCTCGCCAAAAGCAGGCTGCTTTTAATAAGGAAGAAGATCCCTTGAAGGGAGCTGAAATCATTAAGGCTTGGTTTGGCTCAACTGGGCAAAATCTTTATATCAATACTCGCTTGATGGTGGACTACGGTGTCAATATCCATCTAGGGGAAAATTTTTATTCTAACTGGAACTTGACCATGCTGGATGTCTGCCCTATTCGTATCGGGGACAATGCCATGATTGGTCCCAACTGTCAGTTCCTGACTCCACTTCATCCGCTGGATCCACATGAGCGTAATTCAGGTATTGAGTACGGTAAGCCTATCACAATCGGAGACAATTTCTGGGCTGGTGGTGGCGTCATTGTCCTGCCTGGAGTCACACTTGGAAATAATGTCGTCGCAGGAGCAGGGGCAGTGATTACCAAGTCCTTTGGGGACAATGTTGTATTAGCTGGCAACCCTGCGCGCGTGATTAAGGAGATATCTGTGGAATAGAAGTAAAAAGGAACAGCGGGTGTTGTTTTTTTCTATCATTCTCTTGTTCTTCAATAATGGAGAAAAAGGGAGTGGAGATAAAAACTTCTTCTACATTTTTACCCGGTTCACATTCACCTACTCTATATCTTAGCAAGTCTGCTTCATTAAGCAATTGCAAAGCATCTTGTAATTGGGATGCTTTTTGATACAAGAAGTATTAGTGTAGGAGAGAGTTTTTGTGGATGACTAGATGATATCAATGATTTTTCTATTTATTTTCAGTCAAAGATGATACAATAGTAAGGTCGCAAACACTAGACTGCGCAGGCAGGAGGTGATCTTATGTGCGTTTTCATCGAACTTGTCTTGCTACCTATTCTTGCTGGTACACTAGCGAATGTCTTATCGGAGTGGCTTATCCGATTTGTAGCAAGCAAATGCGACAAGAAAAAGAAATAGCCTGAGCGCCTTGAGCAAGCGCAAAAAAACACCACTGGCGGCAACCGGTGGTGTTTTCTTATATGCTTATTTCATCGAACTTTTAAGCAAGTCCATTGTACCATTAAAAAGAGTCTCTGTCAAAAATATTGTTATTGTATTGTTTTTATTCTCAGCCTCCTCCTTGACATTCGGTCAGCTTTTGATACAATAGTACAAAATTAGAGGAGGTAGACTATGATTCAGAAGCATGCGATTCCTATTTTAGAGTTTGATGACAATCCTCAGGCGGTTATCATGCCCAATCACGAGAGATTGGATTTGCAGTTGCCCAAGAAGTGTGTTTATGCTTTTTTAGGTGAGGAGATTGACCGCTATGCGAGGGAAGTAGGGGCGGACAGTGTTGGTGAGTTCGTTTCTGCCACCAAGACCTATCCAGTCTACGTCATCAACTACAAAGGCGAGGAGATTTGTCTGGCTCAGGCTCCTGTCGGTTCAGCTCCAGCAGCCCAGTTTATGGATTGGTTGATTGGCTATGGTGTGGAGCAGATTATTTCCACAGGTACCTGTGGTGTGCTAGCCGATATAGAGGAAAATGCCTTTCTAGTCCCTGTTCGCGCTCTGCGAGATGAAGGAGCCAGTTACCACTATGTGGCACCTTCTCGTTATATGGAAATGCAGCCAGAGGCTATTGCTGCCATTGAGCGAGTTTTGGAAGTCAGAGGGATTCCCTATGAAGAAGTTATGACCTGGACGACAGATGGTTTTTACCGAGAAACGGCTGAAAAGGTGGCTTATCGTAAGGAAGAAAGCTGTGCTGTTGTGGAGATGGAGTGTGCTGCGCTTGCGGCAGTAGCTCAATTGCGTGGGGTTCTCTGGGGTGAATTGTTGTTCACAGCAGATTCCCTAGCTGACTTGGACCAGTACGATAGTCGTGACTGGGGCTCGGAAGCTTTTGATAAGGCCTTGGAACTCTGCCTTGAGATATCCTTTCAGATATAGCTACTCTCCTACTTTTTATGGTACAATGGATGTATGTTATTTAAATTATCTAAGGAAAAAATAAAGCTAGGCTTATCTCGTTTGTCGCCTGCTCGTCGTATTTTTTTGAGTTTCGCCTTGGTTATTTTACTAGGCTCTCTTCTTTTGAGCTTGCCTTTTGTGCAAGTGCCTAGCTCTCGAGCGACTTATTTTGACCATCTCTTTACAACTGTATCCATGGTCTGTGTGACAGGTCTTTTTACCCAGCCTGTCGCTGATACCTACAATATTTGGGGTCAGCTCATTTGTATGTTCTTGATTCAGATTGGTGGTCTGGGGCTCATGACCTTTATTGGGGTTTTCTATATCCAGAGCAAGCAAAAGCTTAGTCTTCGTAGCCGTACAACTATTCAGGATAGTTTTAGTTATGGAGAGACTCGATCTTTGAGAAAGTTTGTCTATTCTATTTTTCTCACGACTTTTTTGGTTGAGGGTTTGGGAGCTCTATTCCTCAGTTTTCGTTTTGTTCCTCAACTTGGCTGGGGGCGCGGTCTCTTTAGTGCTATTTTTCTAGCTATATCCGCCTTCTGTAATGCCGGTTTTGATAATTTTGGAAGTACGAGCTTGATTGCTTTTCAGACTGATCCCTTGGTCAATCTGGTCATCGCAGGCTTGATTATCACAGGTGGTCTTGGATTTATGGTCTGGTTTGACCTTGCTACGCATATAGGGAAAAAGAAAAAAGGGCGCCTGCATTTTCACACCAAACTGGTTTTATTACTGACGGTGGGGCTACTAGCTTTTGGGACGGTGAGCAGTCTCGTTCTTGAATGGAACAATGCAGGGACGATTGGCAATCTCCCTGTTGCAGATAAGGTCTTGGTCAGCTTTTTCCAAACTGTCAGCATGAGAACGGCTGGTTTTGGGACAATTGATTACAGCATGGCTCGTCCTGTTACCTTATTGATTTATATCTTGCAGATGTTTCTAGGTGGGGCTCCAGGAGGAACAGCTGGGGGGCTCAAGATTACCACATTTTTTGTCCTCTTGGTCTTTGCACGAAGTGAGCTTCTAGGCTTACCTCATGCCAATATCGCTCGACGGACGATTGCGCCGCGAACGGTTCAAAAATCCTTTAGTGTCTTTATTATCTTTTTGATGACCTTCTTGCTGGGCTTGATTTTACTAGGGATGACAGCCAAGGGAAATCCTCCCTTTATCCACCTCATATTTGAAACCATTTCTGCTCTTGGGACAGTCGGAGTGACGGCAAATTTAACTCCAGATTTAGGGAAATTAGCTCTAAGTGTGATTATGGTTCTCATGTTTATCGGACGAATTGGTCCCTTGACTCTGCTGGTCAGCCTAGCAGATTACCATCCAGAAAAGAAAGATATGATTCACTATATGAAAGCAGATATTAGTATTGGTTAAGAAAGGAAAGAGCATGTCAGATCGTACGATTGGAATTTTAGGCTTGGGAATTTTTGGAAGTAGTGTCCTAGCTGCCCTAGCCAAGCAGGATATGAATATTATCGCTATTGATGACCACGCAGAGCGCATCAATCAGTTTGAGCCAGTTTTGGCGCGTGGAGTGATTGGTGACATCACAGATGAAGAATTATTGAGATCAGCAGGGATTGATACCTGCGATACCGTTGTAGTCGCGACAGGTGAAAATCTGGAGTCGAGTGTGCTTGCGGTTATGCACTGTAAGAGTTTGGGGGTACCGACTGTTATTGCTAAGGTCAAAAGTCAGACTGCTAAGAAAGTGCTGGAAAAGATTGGAGCTGACTCGGTTATCTCGCCAGAGTATGAAATGGGGCAGTCCCTAGCACAGACCATTCTTTTCCATAATAGTGTTGATGTCTTTCAGTTGGATAAAAATGTCTCTATTGTGGAGATGAAAATTCCTCAGTCTTGGGCAGGTCAAAGTCTGAGTAAATTAGACCTTCGTGGCAAATACAATCTGAATATTTTGGGCTTCCGAGAGCAGGAAAATTCCCCATTGGATGTTGAATTTGGACCAGATGACCTTTTGAAGGCAGATACCTATATTTTGGCGGTCATCAACAACCAGTATTTGGATACCCTAGCAGCATTGAATTCGTAAAAGAGGAAGCTCTCCTCTTTTTTGATGCCCAAGATAGCAAAGAGAGACAGAAGCCTTGTATTCTAGTAAAAGTTCTTCAAAGGCTGAACTTTATGGTAAAATAGAAAGAAGTGACAAGAGAGAGTAATACTCAATGAAAATCAAAGATCAAACTAGGAAACTAGCCGCAGGTTGCTCAAAACAGTGTTTTGAGGTTGCAGATAGGGTTGACGCGGTTTGAAGAGATTTTCGAAGAGTATAAGAAAAAATCAGTCCCCTAAAGGAGCAGATTATGAAGTTATTGTCTATCGCCATTCCTAGCTATAATGCAGCAGTCTATCTTCATTACTGTGTGGAGTCGTTAGTGATTGGTGGTGAGCAAGTTGAGATTTTGATTATCAATGACGGGTCTCAGGACCAGACTCAGGAAATCGCTGAGCGTTTAGCTAGCAAGTATCCTAACCTCGTTAGAGCCATCTATCAGGAAAATAAAGGCCATGGAGGTGCTGTCAATCGCGGCTTGGCGGAGGCTTCTGGGCGCTATTTTAAAGTAGTTGATAGTGATGACTGGGTGGATCCTCGTGCTTATTTGAAAATTCTTGAAACCTTGCAGGAACTTGAGAGCAAGGGTCAAGAGGTTGACGCCTTTGTGACTAATTTTGTCTATGAAAAGGAAGGTCAGTCTCGTAAGAAGAGTATGAGTTACGAGTCAGTCTTGCCTGTCCAGCAGATTTTTGGCTGGGATCAGGTCGGAAATTTCTCAAAAGGCCAGTATATCATGATGCACTCGCTGATTTACCGGACAGATTTGTTGCGAGCGAGCCAGTTCCAATTGCCTGAGCATACTTTTTATGTCGATAATCTTTTTGTCTTTACACCCCTTCAGCAGGTCAAAACCATGTACTATCTACCTGTCGATTTCTATCGTTATTTGATTGGGCGTGAGGACCAGTCTGTCAATGAGCAAGTGATGATTAAGCGCATTGATCAGCAACTGAAAGTCAATCGACTCTTGGTAGACCAGCTTGATTTATCCCAAGTGAGTCACCCCAAAATGCGAGAATATTTGCTGAATCATATTGAGATTACGACGGTGATTTCCAGTGCCCTGCTCAACCGAGCAGGCACAGCAGAGCATCTTGCCAAAAAACGGGAGCTGTGGACCTATATTCAGCAGGAAAATCCAGAGGTTTTTCAGGCTATCCGCAAGACCATGCTCAGCCGTTTGACCAAACATTCTGTCTTGCCAGCTCGCAAACTGTCCAATGTTGTCTATCAAATCACCAAATCTGTTTATGGATTTAATTGATATAAGTATTTTATAAGAGGGATTTAAGAAAAATTTTAACTTTTTCTTAGTCCTTTTTAATTTTAGGAGATTATACTAGAGTCATCAAATAAAGAAAAACTCTAAGGAGAATCCTATGAAATTCAATCCAAATCAAAGATATACTCGTTGGTCTATTCGCCGTCTTAGTGTCGGTGTTGCCTCAGTTGTTGTAGCCAGTGGCTTTTTTGTCCTAGTTGGTCAGCCAAGTTCTGTACGTGCCGATGGGCTCAATCCAACCCCTGCTCAAGTCTTACCTGAAGGGGAATCGGTAACGAAAGAGGGTGACTTAGCAGAAACTCAGGGAGACACCGTTCTTGCTGAAGCGAAACCTGAGGCCGTTGCTGGAAATACGAATTCACTTCCGACAACTACAGAAGGAACTGAAGTGAGCGAGGAAACAAGCCCTTCTCGTCTGGATACACTTTTTGAAAAAGGTGAAGAAGCTCAAGAAAATCCAGAGCTAACAGATGTCTTAAAAGACGCTGTAGATACAGATGATGTGGCAGGGACACAAGCAACTCCAGAAGATATTGAAAAAGCTGTCGATAAGGATGTTAAAGACAGTATTGATGTCCCAGCGGGCTACCTAGAACAAGCCAAAGTTCCCGGTCCTTTCTTGGCTGGTGTAAACAAACCACTTAAATATGAACTTTTCGCAGGCGATGGTATGTTGACTCGTCTCTTGCTCAAAGCATCTGACAAGGCTCCATGGTCAGATAACGGTGTCGCTCAAAACGAGAAAATTCCACCAGTGAAAAATTTACCTGATGACAAGTATTACTATCAAGTATCTTTGAATGGTAACACCACAGGTAAGCAGGGTCAGGATTTATTAGATACACTTCGTACTAATGGTACAAATACCTATGTAGCTACCCTAACTGTCTATGAAGCAGCCGGAGATAAACCTGATTTGACTAAGGTTGTCAAGGAACGTAAAGTAAATATTACCTTGAACGGTCTTGTAACAAGAAGCGATGTTAACTCTGCAGTTGAAAACAACGTTAAAGACAGTATTGATGTTCCTGCTGCTTATCTTGAAAAAGCTGAAGGAAAAGGTCCTTTCACAGCCGGTGTAAACCAAGTAATTCCTTATGAACTATTCGCTGGTGATGGTATGTTGACTCGTCTCTTGCTCAAAGCTTCTGATAAGGCTCCTTGGTCTGATAATGGTGTAGCTAAAAATCCTGCTTTATCTCCATTAGGAGAAAACGTGAAAACCAAAGGTCAATACTTCTATGAAGTAGACTTAAATGGCAATACTGTTGGTAAACAAGGTCAAGCTTTAATTGATCAGCTTCGTGCTAATGGTACTCAAACTTATAAAGCTACTGTTAAAGTTTACGGAAATAAAGACGGTAAAGCTGACTTGACTAATCTAGTTGCTACTAAAAATGTAGACATCAACATCAATGGATTAGTTGCTAAAGAAACTGTCGAAAAAGCTGTTAAAGATAACATTAAAGACAGTATCGATGTTCCTGCTGCTTATCTTGAAAAAGCTGAAGGAAAAGGTCCATTCACAGCCGGTGTAAACCAAGTAATTCCTTATGAACTATTCGCTGGTGATGGTATGTTGACTCGTCTATTACTAAAAGCTTCTGACAAGGCTCCATGGTCTGATAATGGTGTAGCTAAAAATCCTGCTTTATCTCCATTAGGAGAAAATGTGAAAACAAAAGGTCAATATTTCTATGAAGTAGACTTAAATGGCAATACTGTTGGTAAACAAGGTCAAGCTTTAATCGATCAGCTTCGTGCTAATGGTACTCAGACTTACAATGCTACTGTTAAAGTTTACGGTAACAAAGATGGTAAAGCTGACTTGACAAATGTCGTAGCAACTAAACAAGTTACTATTAAGATAAATGTTAAAGAAACATCAGACACAGCGAATGGTTCTTTCTCACCTTCTAACTCTGGCTCTGGCGTGACTCCGATGAATCACAGTCATGCTACAGGTGCGACTCATCAAACAGCTACTGACCATAAGGACATGATGGCACCAGCCAAAGAGACTGATAAAGCAATGCCAGCAAATGACCAAATGGAAAAATCAGGTATGAAGACTGAGACTCCAGCTCCAGGTACTACAGATAGCATGCCTGCTGACACTATGACAAGCTCTACCAATACGATGGCAGGTGAAAACATGGCTGCTTCTGCTAACAAGATGTCTGATACGATGATGTCAGACAAGATGATGTCAGATGATAAAGCTATGCTACCAAATACTGGTGAAGCTCAAACATCAATGGCAAGTATTGGTTTCCTTGGGCTTGCACTTGCAGGTTTACTCGGTGGTCTAGGTTTGAAAAACAAAAAAGAAGAAAACTAATCAGCTAAGGAAATAAATGATGGATAGTGGGCTGACTAAGGCTAGTTTACCAACTCAATCAGCAATCAGGACTTTCTTTCAATAGCAGATTAAAATCATCGTAAAACAATAGAAATAGTGTTATACTTAAAGCAGTATAGCACTGTTTTTATCAAAGGAGAGACAGATGGGAAAGACAATTTTACTCGTTGACGACGAGGTAGAAATCACCGATATTCATCAGAGATACTTAATTCAGGCAGGTTATCAGGTCTTGGTAGCCCATGATGGACTGGAAGCGCTAGAGCTGTTCAAGAAAAAACCGATTGATTTGATTATCACAGATGTCATGATGCCTCGGATGGATGGTTATGATTTAATCAGTGAAGTTCAATACTTATCACCAGAGCAGCCTTTCCTATTTATTACTGCTAAGACCAGTGAACAGGACAAGATTTACGGTCTGAGCTTGGGAGCAGATGATTTTATTGCTAAGCCCTTTAGCCCTCGTGAGCTGGTTTTGCGGGTCCATAATATTTTGCGCCGCCTTCATCGTGGGGGCGAAACAGAGCTGATTTCCCTTGGTAATCTGAAAATGAATCATAGTAGTCATGAAGTTCAAATAGAAGAAGAAATGCTGGATTTGACTGTTAAATCATTTGAATTGCTGTGGATTTTAGCTAGCAATCCAGAGCGAGTTTTCTCCAAGACAGACCTCTATGAAAAGGTCTGGCAAGAAGACTATGTGGATGATACCAATACCTTGAATGTGCATATCCATGCTCTTCGACAGGAGTTGGCAAAATATAGTAGTGACCAAACGCCCACTATTAAGACCGTTTGGGGGTTGGGATATAAGATAGAGAAACCGAGAGGACAAACATGAAACTAAAAAGTTATATTTTGGTTGGATATATTATTTCAACCCTCTTAACCATTTTGGTTGTTTTTTGGGCTGTTCAAAAAATGCTGATTGAGAAAAGCGAGATTTACTTTTTGCTTGGGATGACCATCGTTGCCAGCCTTGTCGGTGCTGGGATTAGTCTCTTTCTCCTATCACCGGTCTTTACGTCGTTGGGCAAACTCAAGGAACATGCCAAGCGGGTAGCGGACAAGGATTTTCCTTCAAATCTGGAGGTTCAAGGCCCTTTAGAATTTCAACAATTAGGGCAAGCTTTTAATGAAATGTCCCATGATTTGCAGGCAAGCTTTGATTCCTTGGAAGAAAGCGAACGAGAAAAGGGCTTGATGATTGCTCAACTTTCGCATGATATTAAGACTCCCATCACTTCAATCCAAGCGACGGTAGAAGGGATTTTGGATGGGGTTATCAAGGAAGGAGAACAGGACCATTATCTAGCAACTATTGGGCGCCAGACGGAAAGACTCAATAAACTGGTTGAAGAGTTGAATTTTTTGACTCTAAATACAGCTAGAAATCAGGTAGAAACTACCAGCAAGGACAGTATTTTTCTGGACCAGCTCTTGATTGAGTGCATGAGTGAATTTCAGTTCTTGATTGAGCAAGAAAGAAGAGATGTCCACTTGCAGGTAATCCCAGAGTCTGCCCGGATTGAGGGAGATTATGCTAAGCTTTCTCGTATCTTGGTGAATCTGGTCAATAACGCTTTTAAATACTCTGCTCCAGGAACCAAGCTGGAAGTGGTGGCTAAGCTGGAGAAGAACCAGCTTTCAATCAGTGTGACGGATGAGGGACAGGGCATTGCCCCAGAGGATTTGGAGAATATTTTCAAACGCCTTTATCGTGTAGAGACTTCGCGTAATATGAAAACAGGTGGTCATGGCTTAGGTCTTGCGATTGCGCGTGAATTGGCCCATCAATTGGGTGGAGAAATCACAGTTACTAGCCAGTACGGCCTCGGAAGCACCTTTACCCTCCTTCTTAACCTCTCTGGGGTAAATTCCCAAACTAAG
>NZ_VMMI01000029.1:0-16760 GCF_013277125.1 Streptococcus sp. 4094
AGGCTGTACTTGAGTACGGCAAGGTGACGTTGACGCGGTTTGAATTTGATTTTCGAAGAGTATTAATTATTTTCAAGATAAAATTCAAAACGTTCGCCTACATACTGACTTTTTACGTATTCAAAAGCTGTCCCATCTTCTAGGTAGGAAACTTGAGTCAGCCCAAGGATAGCGTGTCCTTTTTCAACTTCCAAATAGTGGGCAATTTTTTCTTTAGCAAGGCGAGCATAGATGGTCTGCTGTGATTTACCAATACGGTAGCCATGTTTTTGTAGAGTCTGGAAGAAATGACTGGTGATTTCTTCTTTTTTAAAGTCCTTAATGAATTTTTCAGGAATAGAAGCAACTTCATAAACCAGAGGAACTTTGTCGGCATAGCGAACACGTTCCATTCGGATAATATTTTCCGTTGGAGAAATTCCTAACTTGGCAACTTCCTGCTCATTGGGGATGGTTTTTCTGTAAGAAATGAGCTGGCTAGAGGGAACTTTACCTTGGGACTTAACAATTTCAGTAAAACTGGTTGTCCCTCGCATCTTTTCTTGTACACGTGTACTGGATACAAAGGTGCCACTTCCAACTCTGCGCTCTAAAACACCTTCTTCAACTAATAGAGATATAGCTTGGCGGAGGGTCATGCGACTGACCGCAAACTGCTCTGCTAAATCTCTTTCACTGGGAAGTCTTTCACCAATGGACCAACGGTGCTCGTCAATATCCTTTTTAATCTGATCGTGGATTTTCATATAAGCGGGTAGCATATTTTTCACTTCATTTCTATCTTTTCTCTATTGTACCCTAATAAACTAGAAAAAGTCAAACTTCGCCTTGTTTAGTTGGTAATTCGCCCTTATTTGTGATAGAATATTGAAAAAGATATTTCTTTTGAGAAAGGAAAAAGATGAGCAACATTTCAACTGATTTGCAAGATGTAGAAAAAATCATCGTATTGGACTATGGTAGCCAGTACAACCAGCTGATTTCACGCCGTATCCGTGAGATTGGTGTTTTTTCAGAACTAAAAAGCCATAAAATTTCAGCTGCTGAAGTTCGTGAAATCAATCCTGTAGGAATTATTCTATCAGGTGGTCCAAACTCTGTATACGAAGATGGTTCATTTGATATTGACCCAGAAATCTTCGAACTCGGAATTCCTATTTTGGGAATTTGTTACGGTATGCAGTTATTAACTCATAAACTTGGAGGAAAAGTTGTCCCTGCAGGTGATGCTGGAAATCGTGAATACGGTCAATCAACTCTTACTCACACACCATCAGCTCTTTTTGAATCAACACCAGACGAGCAGACTGTTTTGATGAGCCATGGTGATGCGGTTACTGAGATTCCTGCTGACTTTGTTCGTACAGGTACATCAGCTGACTGCCCTTATGCAGCCATTGAAAACCCAGATAAACACATTTACGGTATCCAATTCCACCCAGAAGTTCGTCATTCTGTATACGGAAATGATATCCTTCGTAACTTTGCTCTTAACATCTGTAAGGCTAAAGGCGACTGGTCAATGGATAACTTCATTGATATGCAGATCCAAAAAATTCGTGAAACTGTTGGTGATAAACGTGTCCTTCTTGGTCTATCAGGTGGAGTTGACTCATCTGTCGTTGGGGTTCTTCTCCAAAAAGCGATTGGCGATCAATTGATCTGTATCTTCGTAGACCACGGTCTTCTTCGTAAAGGAGAAGCGGACCAAGTTATGGACATGCTTGGTGGTAAGTTTGGTTTGAATATCGTTAAAGCAGACGCTGCTAAACGTTTCCTTGATAAACTTGCTGGCGTTTCTGACCCTGAACAAAAACGTAAAATCATCGGTAACGAGTTTGTCTATGTATTCGATGACGAAGCAAGCAAGCTCAAAGATGTGAAATTCCTTGCTCAAGGTACCTTATATACAGACGTTATCGAGTCTGGTACAGATACAGCTCAAACTATTAAGTCACACCACAACGTGGGTGGTCTTCCAGAAGACATGCAGTTTGAACTCATCGAACCACTCAACACTCTTTATAAGGACGAAGTTCGTGCCCTAGGTACAGAGCTTGGTATGCCAGACCATATCGTATGGCGCCAACCATTCCCAGGACCAGGACTTGCTATCCGTGTCATGGGAGAAATTACTGAAGAAAAACTTGAAACCGTTCGTGAGTCAGACGCTATTCTCCGTGAAGAAATTGCCAAAGCTGGTCTTGACCGCGATATCTGGCAATACTTCACTGTTAACACAGGCGTTCGTTCAGTTGGTGTTATGGGTGACGGTCGTACGTATGACTACACAATTGCAATCCGTGCTATCACTTCTATCGATGGGATGACTGCTGACTTTGCCAAAATTCCTTGGGATGTCCTTCAAAAAATCTCTGTTCGTATCGTAAATGAAGTAGATCACGTTAACCGTATCGTCTACGATATTACAAGTAAACCACCTGCAACAGTAGAGTGGGAGTAGGAAAAATTACAATAAAAAGGCTTTGAAATCAATGTTTCAGAGCCTTTAATTAAATAATCGCAAACAATTCGCAAACAAAGGAGCTGAGTAAATGACACCTTATACAGATAAAATAATTGATACTATTGCTAAGTATTTACCAAAAAATGAAAATGAATGGGAACTCGTTGGTTTTATAAACAAAAAGAAGGAAATCTACACGTTTGGGAGTGATTCAAAGATTATAGGTAGATTGTTTGAAGTTATAGCTTTTGAAGCATTGCAACGTTCAGCCAATGAATTGGGCTATACTTTACATGAATCTGAAAAACAAACTGTATACCCTGATTTTTATTTTAAAAAGCAAGATGGGCGAAAAATTGCCATCGATATAAAAACTACTTACAGAAGAAGCGAAAATACGAAATTTGGCTTTACTGGAGGTAGTTTTACAAGTTTTATGAGAAATGGAACAAAGAATATTGTAGGTCATTACTCTGATTATGACGGTCATTATATTTTAGGTGTTGTCTATACTCGAGAGACGAAACCAACTACTGGAAAAGTTAATTTTGAGAAATTAGATTCTATAATTCCTGCATATAAAAATATAGAAATGTTTGTTCAAGAAAAGTATAGAATATGTGGTGATAAGAAAGGCAGTGGAAATACCGATAATATTGGAACAATTACTTCAACATCCATTAAGCCTTTTGTTTATGGTGCAGGCCCTTTCTCCGTTTTAGGAGATGATGTGTTTAAAGATTATTGGAAACATTACCCAAGATATACTGATACCCAAAAGGTAAAACAATCTTTATATAATAATCTTGAAGGATATTTTGATTGGCTTTCTAAAACAGATGAACCTAAATCGCTAGAATTAAAACAATTATATTCAGATTATCTATCTCAGTACGAGGAAACATTTGATAAAAAATAGAGCAGTTCGCTCTATTTTTTATATTTCAAAAAGGCTAATTTGCTCTTGTTCAGGATGCACTTCATTTAGGTTTGAATTAGATTCACTTATTACTAGGGCTTCTATCATTTTATTTCGATTAGATTCCTTTGCTCCTAAGTGATAAAAATGTTCAGTAGTTAACAACTTTCCATCCGTCCATTTTTCCATGTGGGTATTTTTTCTATACTGATTTTCGTACCACATACTAAAGGCGTATCCTGCTTTTCCTTTTTGAGTAAGTTCTGCGAGTAATGTCGCGTATTCTTCACTCCAAGAATCATAATATCCATCATATCGATCAATGTACGGAGGGTCTAAATAAACAAAGTCATTTTCTCCCATCATCTCAAATGCTTTAGTGAAAGGAATACAGATAAATTCCCAATCTTTACCCTTCATTATTTTTTCAATCCATGAAACTTGATTTACAATTTTTGTAATCAATGCTTTTTGAAATCTCTCTGGTTTTCGTCCAAAAGGAACATTATAATTACCTTTATTATTAAAACGTATCATTCCATTAAAATTGGAACGTTGTAAAAATAAAAAATCTAAAGAGCTATGTTCTTTATTAAATCTATCTCTAACTTCATAGTAATAAGATGTCTTATCAGCCGGAGTACTAGATAATTTAGTTGCTTCATTTTCTAAAAAAGTTCTAACTGTTTGAGCAGTAATCTTCTTTGATTGAATATCTTTGTAAAATTGAATGATATAGGGATTGGTGTCACTAAAAATAGCCTTCTGTGGTTCTAAATTAAAACCTACTACACCAGATCCCATAAATGGTTCAAAGTATGTTCCTTTACCATCCCACTTTATTGATTCAGCAATAAATGGAACTAATTTAGTTTTTATTCCTTGGATTTTAATAGGTGGTACTTTAGGTGTGATAATTTTTTTAGGTAACAATTGTAATTCTCCTCCCCTACTATATGTATTCTATTATAGCATTTTTTATACTTTTTTCTTCAAAAACTGATTATAAACTTCTCCTCTTCCTAAAATGTAAAGTTAAACACATAAAATATTTAACACTACAAAAAATAGTCAAATAAATGTATTCTGCATTAAAAATTGATCTAAGCATTGTTGAACCTTCTTTATATAATTTCAGTGTTGTAATTATTTCACGCCACTGTTATAAAATAAGTGTCGTGTTTTGTCGACACATAAAATTGAAATAAAAAAAATAGGCTTGAAGCCTAAATTTTTCCGTGACGCACTAAAAGAGAACCCCTCACTATCATTCTGATAACAAAAGAAGTGGTTACATAATTTGTTTCTGTATATAGAGGTAAAATCTTTTTTAACTCAGCAATATCATCAATAGTAGTTTGATTTACTTGTAAATCAGTTCGAGTTTTTGGGGCACTTCGTTCTTCAACTTGAGACCCAAATTTTAATACTTTATCCCAGTTTTGTTCAGCAGTAATTTTTTTAGAATCTAAATAAGCTTGATTTACGACAAACCCATTAGTAAGATGAAGATTATCAAATTCTCCAGTTGCTTTTATTTCTTTTTTTAGAGCATCGATACTATTTCGTGTTTCTATTGCTAGTCTAACAGCTAATCTTACTATATCACCACCTTTTTATTACTAATACTATTATATAAAAAATGTTGTGTTTTTGTTACACATTAATTTCAACTCTGCAAACAATAGAAATTAATTCTAATAAATTCTTATAAAAATAACTAGTATAAATCCTTAATTTTAAACTATATCAAACCTTATCAATTTAGAAAACAATAGAATGGGAATAGTCATCTAAGGACTAATTTATGTAGTTTAATGAGCCAGTATCTTTGGGTACTGGTTTTTACTTTTCTAGACTTTTTGACTACCTGTTAAAACTGGGTTAATTTTCGACAGTTTAACAGTTATTATGCAAAGTTTAAAAGATTAGAATTGTCAAAACAATCTGTCTAGGCTTGATTTTATGGCTTATTTACTATAAAATGAGAAGGAAAAACGTCAAACTTTTATATTGCAAATAGGAGAAAACATGACAAAAACATTAAAACGTCCTGAGGTTTTATCACCTGCAGGGACTTTAGAGAAGCTAAAGGTAGCTGTTCAGTATGGGGCAGATGCTGTCTTTATTGGTGGTCAGGCCTATGGTCTTCGTAGCCGTGCCGGAAACTTTACCTTTGAACAGATGGAAGAAGGTGTCCAGTTTGCGGCCAAGTACGGTGCCAAAGTCTATGTAGCTGCCAATATGGTTATGCACGAAGGAAATGAAGCTGGTGCTGGTGAGTGGTTCCGTAAACTACGTGATATCGGGATTGCCGCAGTTATCGTATCTGACCCAGCCTTGATCATGATTGCAGCGACTGAAGCGCCTGGTCTTGAAATCCACCTCTCTACCCAAGCAAGTGCAACTAACTATGAAACCCTTGAGTTCTGGAAAGAACTGGGCTTGACTCGTGTCGTTTTGGCGCGTGAGGTTTCGATGGAAGAATTAGCTGAAATCCGCAAACGTACAGATGTTGAGATTGAAGCCTTTGTCCACGGAGCCATGTGTATTTCTTACTCTGGTCGTTGTACTCTTTCAAACCACATGAGTATGCGTGATGCCAACCGTGGTGGATGTTCTCAGTCTTGCCGTTGGAAATATGACCTTTACGATATGCCTTTTGGGAAAGAACGTAAGAGCCTTAAGGGAGAGATTCCAGAAGAATTTTCGATGTCAGCCGTTGATATGTCTATGATTGACCATATCCCAGATATGATTAAAAATGGTGTGGATAGTCTTAAAATTGAAGGACGTATGAAGTCTATTCACTATGTTTCAACAGTAACCAACTGCTACAAGGCGGCTGTGGATGCCTATCTTGAAAGTCCAGAGAAGTTTGAAGCTATTAAGCAGGACTTGATTGATGAGATGTGGAAGGTTGCCCAACGTGAATTGGCAACAGGCTTCTACTACGGTACACCATCTGAAAATGAACAGTTATTTGGTGCTCGTCGTAAAATTCCTGAGTACAAGTTTGTCGCTGAAGTGGTTTCTTATGATGATGCAACACAAACAGCAACCATTCGTCAACGGAACGTTATTAACGAAGGTGACCAAGTTGAGTTTTATGGCCCAGGTTTCCGTCATTTTGAAACGTATATTGAAGATTTGCACGATGCAAAGGGAAATAAAATCGATCGCGCTCCAAATCCGATGGAACTCTTGACAATCAAAGTCCCACAACCTGTTCAAGCAGGAGACATGGTTCGTGCATTAAAAGAAGGACTCATCAATCTCTACAAAGAAGATGGAACTAGTGTCACAGTTCGAGCTTAATGTAGTTGTTTAGTTTTAAAAAATTATGCAAAGCTCCATATACAACACTTAAACGAGATTAAAGAATGGCGAAATCCCTTGATGTGCAAGGGATTAGCTGTCCTTTTTTATTTTTAAGTGATAAAGTCGGAGCTTAGGTATCAAAGTTTATCAAATTAAACAAAGAAGCGATGTCTTAGATATTTTGAAAAAAATTAATAAGCAGAAAACTCTTTATCATTTATGTGGTAGAGAGTTTTTTGTTAATAAAATTGTACAAAATGACATTTATATATTGCATTAAGTTAGATATATGATATAATGTTGTTAAAAAGAGGCGCAACTTTTTAAAACTATAAGGAGGACGCAGGTGGCTAAAAATTTAAAATTAAAATTAGCTCGGGTTGAGCTTGATTTAACTCAAGGTCAACTGGCAGAGGCTGTGGGGGTGACGCGCCAGACTATTGGTTTGATAGAGGCGGGAAAATATAATCCCAGTCTCTCGCTTTGCCAGTCTATTTGCAGATGTTTAGGGAAAACCCTAGACCAACTATTTTGGGAGGAAGAAGATGGTAAATAAATTCATTCATTATCAATTACTTGACGAAAGAGAAGAACAATTAATCAATAAAGCTGGGGCAGAGTCTTTTTCACTCTTTATTGGACTTGTGCTTCTAAGCTATTTGGTGGCTGTATTAGCTCCCTCTCTTTTTAATCCGAATTTTCTAGTCTATACTCTGATAGTAGGAATTTTCTTCTTTTTCAACCGTGCCCGTTATCTGGGAGTGACCTACTATAGTCGTTTTCATTTTACGATTTTGGGTTGTTTTTTCCTAACATTGGCTATTACGGCTCTTTTGATGTTACAGAATTATCAATTCAACATAGAAATTTATCAGCACAATCCTTTGAACGTTAAATACCTGTCTGCTTGGGCAATTACTTATGTCATTTACCTTCCTTGGGTTTTTATCGGCAATCTTGGTCTTAAGAGCTATGGTGAATGGGCTCAGAAAAAGTTTGAACAAGATATGGATGAACTAGAGAGTGGTGAATAGCTTGTTACTCTTTTCTCAATCCAGCTAAAATGTGATATAATAGTACTAATTTATTGGAATGCATGAAAGTTTTTGAAAATTTTCATGTATTTCTAGTTAAGGAAGTAGGAAAAGTATGTATCCAGATGATAGTTTGACATTGCACACGGACTTGTACCAGATTAACATGATGCAGGTTTACTTTGACCAAGGGATTCACAATAAAAAGGCGGTCTTTGAGGTTTATTTCCGCCAACAGCCTTTTAAGAACGGCTATGCGGTTTTTGCTGGTTTGGAAAGAATTGTGAACTATCTTGAAGATTTGCGTTTTTCAGATAGTGATATTGCCTATTTGGAGTCTCTAGGCTATCATGGGGCATTCTTGGACTACCTCCGCAATTTCAAGTTGGAGCTGACCGTTCGTTCTGCCCAAGAAGGGGACTTGGTCTTTGCTAATGAACCGATTGTGCAAGTGGAAGGCCCTCTAGCCCAATGTCAATTGGTCGAAACGGCTCTTTTGAACATCGTCAACTACCAAACCTTGGTGGCGACTAAGGCAGCTCGTATTCGTTCAGTTATTGAAGATGAACCTTTGATGGAGTTTGGGACACGTCGGGCTCAAGAAATGGATGCGGCTATCTGGGGAACACGCGCAGCGGTGATTGGTGGAGCCAATGGAACCAGCAACGTGCGCGCTGGTAAACTCTTTGACATTCCTGTCTTGGGGACCCATGCCCATTCTTTGGTACAGGTTTATGGTAACGACTATGAGGCTTTCAAGGCTTACGCTGCGACCCACAAAAATTGCGTTTTTCTTGTGGATACCTATGACACCCTTCGTATTGGGGTACCCGCTGCAATTCAGGTGGCGCGTGAGCTGGGTGACCAGATTAACTTTATGGGTGTGCGGATTGACTCTGGGGATATTGCCTACATTTCCAAGAAAGTCCGTCAGCAACTGGACGAGGCTGGATTTACAGAGGCTAAGATTTATGCTTCTAATGATTTGGACGAAAATACTATCCTCAACCTCAAGATGCAAAAGGCCAAGATTGATGTCTGGGGCGTGGGTACCAAGCTGATCACAGCCTATGACCAGCCAGCTCTTGGTGCAGTTTATAAGATTGTTGCCATCGAAGATGAAAATGGTCAGATGCGCAATACCATCAAGCTGTCTAATAATGCGGAAAAAGTGTCTACGCCAGGTAAGAAGCAGGTGTGGCGCATTACCAGTCGTGAAAAAGGCAAGTCAGAGGGTGACTACATCACTTATGATGGTGTGAATGTGAGTGACATGACAGAAATCAAGATGTTCCATCCGACCTATACTTATATCAAGAAGACGGTTCGTAATTTTGATGCTGTGCCTCTCTTGGTGGATATTTTCAAGGACGGGAAATTGATTTATAACCTGCCTAGTTTGCCTGAGATTCAGGATTATGCTCGTAAGGAATTTGACAAGCTTTGGGATGAGTACAAGCGCGTGCTCAATCCGCAACATTATCCAGTAGATTTGGCGCGTGATGTATGGCAAGACAAGATGGACTTGATTGATAAGATGCGCAAGGAAGCCCTTGGTGAAGGAGAAGAAGAATGAGTTTGCTAGAAGCGATTATCCAAGAACTGGGCGTGAAACCAGTGATTGATGCCCAGGAAGAAATCCGTCGTTCCATTGATTTCTTAAAGAGATACCTGAAAAAACATCCTTTCCTAAAAACCTTTGTGCTAGGGATTTCTGGAGGGCAGGACTCGACTTTGGCAGGTCGTTTGGCTCAACTAGCTATGGAAGAACTGCGAGCAGAGACGGGCGATGATAGCTACAAATTTATCGCTGTTCGCCTGCCATACGGAGTACAAGCTGATGAAGCAGATGCTCAAAAAGCCCTAGCCTTTATCCAGCCAGATGTCAGTTTGGTGGTGAATATCAAGGAATCGGCTGACGCGATGACAGCTGCAGTTGAGGCGACAGGTAGCTCTGTTTCAGACTTTAACAGGGGAAATATCAAGGCTCGTTGCCGTATGATTGCTCAGTATGCCCTTGCTGGTTCCTATAGCGGAGCGGTCATTGGAACAGACCACGCCGCGGAAAATATCACAGGTTTCTTTACCAAGTTTGGTGACGGTGGTGCGGATATTCTCCCTCTTTACCGCCTCAATAAGCGTCAAGGAAAACAACTCTTGCAGGAACTTGGTGCAGACCCAGCCCTTTATGAAAAAATCCCAACAGCAGACCTAGAAGAAGATAAACCAGGTCTAGCTGATGAAGTAGCCCTCGGAGTCACTTATGAAGAGATTGACGACTACCTAGAAGGCAAAACAATCAGCCCAGAAGCCCAAACGACTATCGAAAACTGGTGGCACAAAGGTCAACATAAACGCCACCTACCAATCACCGTATTTGATGATTTTTGGGAGTGAGACAGAAATCGGTAACTCGAAGAGTTCGATTTCGTTGTCTCACCCCCTCAAGCCAGACAGCTACTGCGTCATAAAATTAGAGGAAACTGTTGTTTTCTCAATGTTTATGAGTAAAGTGTTTTTACCCTGATCCTAGAAATAAGAAAACTAAGAAGGTCCAGTGGACATTTTTAGCTTGAACATTCAAATAGAAAGCGAGTTACGATTATGAAAGAACTAGGTACACAAACTATAGAAACTGAACGATTGATCTTGAGGAGATTTGTGGAAGATGATGCTCAAGCCATGTTTGATAATTGGGCTTCATCTGCTGAGAATCTAACCTACGTCACTTGGGATCCCCATCCTGATGTCGAGGTGACTCGGAACTCGATTCGTAACTGGGTTGCCTCCTATACAAATCCCAACTATTACAAATGGGCTATTTGTCTCAAAGAAAATCCTGAGCAAGTGATAGGAGATATCAGCATCGTTGAAATGGATGAGAACGATTCTTCTTGTGAAATTGGCTATGTTTTAGGCAAGGCTTACTGGGGACTTGGGATGATGACAGAGGCCTTGAAAGCTGTCTTAGATTTTTGTTTTACTCAAGCAGGCTTTCAAAAAGTTAGAGCACGATATGCCAGTCTCAATCCAGCTTCAGGTCGTGTTATGGAGAAGGCTGGAATGTCCTATCTAAAGACTATTACCAATGCTGTAGAGAGAAAAGGCTATCTTGCGGATCTTATTTATTATCAGATAAGTAGGGAAGAATGTTGAATTCTCTTTTCTGTTTTCATTTAAGTCAACTATTTATTGTAAATATAATAATTGGCATCCCAAGTTTATTTGCAACTTTAAAATAGCATATTGATTAGCACAAGACAGATGTTCTAGTTCCTTCTTTAAGCTTGTAACTAAGAGGGAGCTAATCGACTAGATTCTCCAGTCGAACAGGTGGTAATACGCTTTTTATAGTGTAATCCTAGCTGTTGTTAAATTTAAAATAGAATCCTCTATCGAGTTAGGGAATTAAATTCCACCAATTTTATTTATGTTTTTCTATCAAAATATCTAACATTAAAATAGTCTCATTCTGATGAGCAAACTATTCGATTGCTACTGCATAGTTGTATAAAGAATGATGAAAGATGAGTGAAAATTATCAAGTTGGAATGTTTGTATCTAAATATATTAGCATGTATTTGGATAAGATGTCTGCAATCCTCTATATATGAGATTGATTACGATATAGTTAAAGTGTTAGTTCAATAATCAATATATCATTCTAAGTTTATTTGATATATGAAATATATTATTTAACATTTGCCAGAAAAGATGCTATACTAGAAGTAGTAAATTTTAGAAGGAGGATGTAATGGCAAAATCTAATACCAATAAGCGCTATGCATTACGTAAACTCGGAAAGATTTTTGGTTCTGTGATAATCGGGCTAACTTTATTTTTAGGAGGAATCCTGAATACAAGTTTTGTTCATGCTGATGGAACAGGAGTGACATTTATTAAAGACGATACCCGCCGTAAAGGAGAGGAACCGGAGACTGATGTTGATGAAGTAGGAAATATTATTGTTAAGGTTCCGGCTAAGGATAGCGTTGAAACAAAAGTAATTCCAATCGAAACAGAATATGAAGCGGATCCAACTCTTGCTAAAGGGGAAAAGAAAGATGATCCAACTCGTCCAGGTAAGGTAGGAACTGAAACCATTACGACTACTTATAAAATCGAAGGTGGTAAGGCAGTAGAAGATAAGAAGACCAGTGAAGTAACAACTGCGATGGTTAAGAAAGTTGTTAAAGTTGGAACAAAGCCGACTGAAACAACTGAGCCTACAACTTCTACGGAAGTGAGATATGAAAAGGATCCAGAACATACAAGAGGAAGCCAACCTACGACTATTCCAAGCGAAGATGGACTGAAAACAGTTACGACTAGTTATAAAGTTGATTCTAAGACAGGCGATATTACGGTAGCAGATGTTTCAGAGACGGTTACTAAAGCAGCTACACCTATTATCGTTAAGGTTCCGGCTAAGGATAGCGTTGAAACAAAAGTAATTCCAATCGAAACAGAGTATGAAGCAGATCCAACTCTTGTTAAAGGGGAAAAGAAAGATGATCCAACTCGTCCAGGTAAGGTAGGAACTGAAACCATTACGACTACTTATAAAATCGAAGGTGGTAAGGCAGTAGAAGATAAGAAGACCAGTGAAGTAACAACTGCGATGGTTAAGAAAGTGGTTAAAGTCGGGACAAAACCGACTGAAACAACTGAGCCTACAATTTCCACGGAAGTGAGGTATGAAAAGGATCCAGAACATATAAGAGGAAGCCAACCTACGACTATTCCAAGCGAAGATGGACTGAAAACAGTTACGACTAGTTATAAAGTTGATTCTAAGACAGGCGATATTACGGTAGCAGATGTTTCAGAGATGGTTACTAAAGCAGCTACACCTATTATCGTTAAGGTTCCGGCTAAGGATAGCGTTGAAACAAAGGCTATTCCAATCGAAACAGAGTATGAAGCAGATCCAACTCTTGTTAAAGGGGAAAAGAAAGATGATCCAACTCGTCCAGGTAAGGTAGGAACTGAAACCATTACGACTACTTATAAAATCGAAGGTGGTAAGGCAGTAGAAGATAAGAAGACCAGTGAAGTAACAACTGCGATGGTTAAGAAAGTTGTTAAAGTTGGAACAAAGCCGACTGAAACAACTGAACTTACAACTTCTACGGAAGTGAGATATGAAAAGGATCCAGAACATACAAGAGGAAGCCAACCTACGACTATTCCAAGCGAAGATGGACTGAAAACAGTTACGACTAGTTATAAAGTTGATTCTAAGACAGGCGATATTACGGTAGCAGATGTTTCAGAGATGGTTACTAAAGCAGCTACACCTATTATCGTTAAGGTTCCGGCTAAGGATAGCATTGAAACAAAAGTAATTCCAATCGAAACAGAGTATCTCGATGACCCAACTCTTGATAAGGGTCAAGAAGTAGAAGAAGCAGGAGAAATTGGTGAAATTACGCTTACTACAATGTATACTGTAGATGAACGTGATGGAACAATTGAAGAAACTACTTCTCGTCAAATTACTAAAGAGATGGTAAAAAGACGTATAAGGAGAGGGACGAGAGAACCTGAAAAAGTTGTTGTTCCTAAGAAATCATCTATTCCTTCGTATCCTGGATCTGTTACATCTAATCAAGGAACAGATGCAGCAGTAGAACCAGCTAAACCAGTTGCTCCAACAACAGGCTGGAAACAAGAAAATGCTATGTGGTATTTTTATAATACTGATGGTTCCATGGCAACAGGTTGGGAGCAAGTTGATGGTTCATGGTACTATCTAAACGATAATGGTTCCATGGAGACAGGTTGGCTACAAAATAATGGTTCATGGTACTACCTCAACAGCAACGGTTCTATGAAAGCCAATCAATGGTTCCAAGTTGGTGGTAAATGGTATTATGTAAATGCATCGGGTGAGCTAGCGGTCAATACAAGTATAGATGGCTATAGAGTCAATGATAATGGTGAATGGGTGCGTTAATAGATTCCTCCCTGCGACAAAATTGATAATAGTATGTCTGAATATATAATTATGTATAAAAAGCTATAGATAAGCTCATCTTATAGCGACTATAAAAAAGTGAACAAGCCTAGTCTTCTGTACATTAGAATTCAGGTTTGTTCACTTTTTGTTTAATACTCAATGAAAATCAAAGAGCAAACTAGGAAACTAGCCGCAGGTTGCTCAACGCACTGCTTTGAGGTTGTAGNNTGACGCGGTTTGAAGAGATTTTCGAAGAGTATAAGTCTTTGATTTTGAGACTAAGGAGAGTCAGGGTCAAAGTAGTGAATGATTCTGAAACAACTCATAATAGTCTCTTGAGAGGACAGATAAGAGTAACAAATATGGTGCTACTCATGTGTCTTGCTTTTTGATTTACAAACAGCGAAGAAAATATAGGAAGCTGAAATAAAATATAGATGAAACAATTTGGAGAGTCAATGTAATATATGGCAATATTTTCGAAGCTAGGGGGAAGCATTTTAATTTCAATGTACTAGGCGTCCTCTACAGCTAGCTAGAGTTTCAATTGTAGATGTTCTTTGAAATAATGTCTTAGCGATTTATTGGTATTAGAAGATTTAGAGAAATTCTTGCTCAATAAATAAACATGGCATCGCCAAAACTAAAGAAGCGGTAGTGTTCTTGGATGGCATGATGGTAAGCATCTAAGACTAATTCACGGCCTGCAAAGGCAGAAACTAACATGACCAGAGTTGATTTTGGCAGGTGGAAATTGGTTGAAAAGGCATCTACAACCTTCCATTCGTAGCCAGGTTTGATAAAGATATTGGTCCAGCCAGAATCTGCTTGGATTTGCCAATCAAACTTGGAACCAATAGTCTCCAAGGTGCGGATAGAAGTGGTTCCGACAGCGATGACGCGACCACCATTTTCCTTAACAGAGCGAAGGGTTGCAGCTGCTTCCTCAGAAAGTTGGTAAAATTCTGAGTGCATTTCGTGTTCGTCCAGATTGTCAACTGAAACGGGTCTAAAGGTTCCGAGTCCGACATGAAGAGTCAGATAGACTAGATGAACACCCTTAGCTTGGATTTCTGCCAGCAGCTCTTTGGTGAAGTGAAGACCAGCAGTTGGTGCTGCAGCAGAGCCACTTTCCTTGGCGTAAACAGTTTGATAGCGTTCGCGGTCATCCAGTTTTTCGTGGATATAAGGTGGCAGAGGCATTTCTCCCAGACTTTCCAAAACTTCTAGGAAAATTCCTTGGTATTCGAAGCGGACAATACGGCCCCCATGGGTCAATTCTTCTGTAACGACAGCGCTGAGGCGACCATCACCAAAGCTGACGCGAGTGCCAACCTTGAGGCGCTTGGCAGGTTTAGCCAGAACCTCCCACTCATCTCCAGTAGTATTTTTGAGTAGGAGAAGTTCCACATGACCTCCTGTCTCCTCTTTTTGACCATAGAGGCGAGCGGGGAGAACTCGGGTGTCGTTCATGACAAGGGCATCACCAGGTTCCAGCATATCAATAATAGAGTGGAAGTGTTTATCCTGCATTTCTCCTGTCTCACGGTTGACGATGAGAAGTTTAGAAGCATCCCGTTTTTCAAGGGGTGTTTGGGCAATCAATTCCTCGGGTAAGTGGAAATCAAAATCAGCTGTATTCATATATCTGTTCATTCTTTCTAAGTTCTAATCTTATCCATTATAACATGTTTCAAGTTTGGACGCTCTTTTTTTAGAAATTAAACCGTTTTCACTTGACAAAAATTGGTCTATACCATATAATAAATATAGATAGAAATGGAGGATGAAAAGATGAAAGTTATTAAAGTTGAAAACCAAATCGAAGGTGGAAAAGTTGCTTTTGAGATTTTGAAAGAAAAGTTGGCAAATGGCGCTCAAACTCTAGGACTTGCGACAGGAAGTAGCCCACTTGAATTTTACAAGGAAATTGTTGAAAGTGACCTTGATTTTTCAAATCTAACCAGTGTCAACCTTGATGAGTATGTAGGCCTTGATGGCGACAATCCTCAGTCTTACCGTCACTTCATGCAAGAAAACTTGTTCAACCAAAAACCATTTAAAGAAAGTTTCTTGCCTCGTGGGGTTAAGGATCATGCTGAAGCTGAAGTTGAACGCTACAACCAAATTTTGGCTGACCATCCAGTTGACCTGCAAATCTTGGGAATTGGTCGCAATGGGCATATCGGCTTTAATGAGCCTGGTACTCCATTTGACAGTCAAACGCATCTAGTCGAACTGGACCAGTCTACTATCGAAGCAAACGCACGTTTCTTTGACAAGATTGAAGATGTCCCAACCCAAGCTATTTCAATGGGGATTAAAAACATTTTGGATGCCAAGTCAATCCTTCTCTTTGCCTACGGTGAATCAAAAGCAGAAGCCATTGCCGGAACAGTGTCTGGCCCAGTGACTGAGAATCTACCTGCAAGTAGCCTTCAAAATCACCCTGATGTGACCATCATTGCGGATGCTGAAGCGCTTAGCTTACTTGAAAAATAAAAAGCAATGTTCTATTGAACGCTTTCAACTCTTGTATAAATGTAAGAAAAAATCAAAATTAAACCGCATTTTTGCTTGACAATTATTCCTTTTACGTGTAGAATGAAATAGATATTGAACTTGAAGGGAGTGAAAAAAATGTCTAAAACAGTAGTACGTAAGAATGAATCTCTTGACGACGCACTTCGTCGTTTCAAACGTGCGGTTACTAAAGCTGGTACTCTTCAAGAAACACGCAAACGTGAATTCTATGAAAAACCTTCTGTAAAACGTAAACGTAAATCAGAAGCAGCTCGTAAACGTAAAAAATTCTAATTAGAAATGAAAGGCTGGAGAAATCTAGTCTTTTTTCTTTTAATACTCTTCGAAAATCTCTTCAAACCTCGTTAACGTCGCCTTGCCGTATGTGTAGGATACTGACTACGTCAGTTCCATCTACAACCTCAAAACAGTGTTTTGAGCAACCTACGGCTAGCTTCCTAGTTTGCTCTTTGATTTTCATTGAGTATAACGATAGTCCTATCATATCACTCAAAATGACTTTCGTCTAATATG
>NZ_VMMI01000003.1:0-42083 GCF_013277125.1 Streptococcus sp. 4094
TCTCCTTTCGCTTTACAATTAGCTTGAACACCTTTATTGTATCGCGTTCGGAGTTTTTTTGGTATAACCTTCGACGCGCACCCGCATAGCGGGTGGTTTTTTGTCTCACACCTAACGGAGCGAGACGGACTAATAGTCACATAACAAAAAGATTGAAGGAAGTTGCTTTACAATAGCTCCCCTTCAATCTCTTTCAACTTTTATAAGCAACTTGTATTTCATCTAGGACTACAGCTATCATTACCATGATAAATCATATAACACAAAGTTTATTGTTTATCATCAGGCGCATTTTTATTACTATTGTTTAACCTTCAGATACTTAATTATCAACAAAATTCCCAACAAAATGTTTAAATAAAAGCCCAACTGATAAGTTTGTGTCAGGATTTCCAAACTTGTCCAAAGTCGTATCAAATCTTCTAGTGACATGCGGAAGAAATAACCCTCTGTAGCAATCCACAAAATCAAGAATAGATAACTTCCAGCAGCAAGCCATTTCGCCCACCGCTTTTTTAGTAAGAAAGCAATCAAGAGCGAACAAAGAAAGACAACTGTTACAATGTCATGTTCCATCAAAAAAGTAAAACCGTAATAGATTTCCACAAAGCGTCTACCATTATCCGCATTGACTCCTTTTATAAAAGGTAAGGCAAAACTTAAAATAAAACAGAGTTCCAATAGGTAACGTTTCAAGATTTTCATAGTACACCTCCTATAAGTTATAAACCCCAAAGCCCCCTTTATAGCTGATAAGTCAGTAGAAAGCAGCTCCTACTTCATCAATAAATTGTTCATCCTCTATCTACTTATATTATATACTATTGACTTACCACATTCAAGAAACCGCTTTATTTTTTTAACTTTTTATGGTATGATAGACAAAATATCTAGGGGAAAACAAATGACCAACGAATTTTTACATTTTGAAAAAATCAGCCGCCAGACTTGGCAATCTTTACATCGAAAGACAACACCTCCTTTGACAGAAGAAGAATTGGAATCTATCAAGAGTTTTAATGACCAAATCAGTCTTCAAGACGTTACAGATATCTATCTCCCCTTGGCTCATCTGATTCAGATTTACAAGCGAACTAAGGAAGATTTGGCCTTTTCAAAAGGAATTTTCCTCCAACGTGAAAGTAAATCTCAACCTTTTATTATTGGGGTTTCTGGGAGTGTTGCCGTTGGAAAATCAACAACCAGTCGCCTACTTCAAATCCTACTGTCCCGTACACTGACAGATGCTACGGTTGAGTTGGTAACAACTGACGGCTTTCTCTATCCCAACCAGACCTTGATTGAACAAGGGATTTTAAATCGTAAGGGATTTCCTGAAAGCTATGATATGGAAGCTCTTCTCAACTTCTTGGACTGCATCAAAAATGGACAAGATGTGGATATTCCTGTCTATTCTCATGAAGTCTACGACATCGTACCTGAGGAAAAGCAAAGTGTCAAAGCTGCTGATTTTGTAATTGTTGAAGGAATCAATGTCTTTCAAAATCCACAAAACGATCGTCTCTATATCACTGACTTCTTTGACTTTTCCATCTATGTAGATGCTGGAGTGGATGATATTGAGAGTTGGTATCTGGACCGTTTCTTGAAGATGCTGAGCCTAGCCCAAAACGACCCTGATAGCTACTATTATCGTTTTACTCAAATGCCGATTGGGGAAGTGGAGTCCTTTGCCCATCAGGTCTGGACCAGTATCAATCTCACAAATCTACAAAATTATATTGAACCAACTAGAAATCGTGCGGAAGTGATTCTACATAAAAGTAAGAACCATGAAATCGATGAAATTTACTTAAAAAAGTAATTTTCCCTTGTCAAAACGTAAGTTTTCAGATATAATGGTATAGTTAGTAAATATGGAGGTAAGAACATTGGCAAACATTAAATCAGCTATCAAACGCGCTGAATTGAACGTTAAACAAAACGAAAAGAACTCAGCTCAAAAATCAGCTATGCGTACTGCTATCAAAGCTTTCGAAGCAAACCCATCTGAAGAACTTTTCCGTGCTGCTAGCTCAGCTATCGATAAAGCAGAAACTAAAGGTTTGATTCACAAAAACAAAGCAAGCCGCGATAAAGCTCGTCTTTCAGCTAAACTTGCTAAATAAGAAACAGTCCATAGAGGCTGTTTTTTTGTCCTCAAATAGGAAAGGTAGAAAATGAAAATCGCAATTATCGGATATTCTGGTGCAGGTAAGTCAACTCTAGCTGAAAAGTTGTCTCACTACCACTCCATCCCAAAACTTCACATGGACACACTCCAATTTCAACCTGGTTGGCAAGACAGTGATCGCGAATGGATGTTAACCGAGATGAAAAATTTTCTTACCAAGCATGAAGCTTGGGTCATCGATGGTAATTATTCTTGGTGTTTCTATGAGGAAAGAATGCAGGAAGCTGACCAAATCATCTTTCTCAATTTTTCACCATTTACCTGTCTCTTTCGGGCCTTTAAGCGTTATCTTAAATACCGGGGAAAAGTCAGAGAAAGTATGGCTAAGGGATGCCCTGAACGCTTTGACTGGGAGTTTGTACGATGGATTCTCTGGGAGGGGCGAACAAAAAATGCTAAGGATAGATACCAATACTTAAACAATACTTACCCAGAAAAGATGCATATTCTCCATTCTCAAGCAGAGATTGATTGTTTTTTGCGATCTTTAAAAAAGTAAACAATATAGTAGCATTTCATTAAAATCAGCATGTACTGATTGACTAAAAAAGGAAGTTTTTCATCCAGAAAGTCTTCCTTTTTTCCTTTTATTCAACAATTAAAAATAACTCGAGCAATTTATAAATCAACAATAAAATTCCCCTAGAAATGAAGAGAATCTTGTTCATAGTTTCTGAGTTCGTGATACAAAAAAACTGAAGGAAGTATAATCCTACTTCTTTCAGTTTTTTATTGTCTCAATTTAGAAAAAACTTCTCCAATCTTACCTTCGATAACTAAATCAGCTTGGCTGTCTTGAGGAGTGCTGGACTTGTTGATAACGACAAGATTTGACCCTGAAAAATAATTGATTAGGCTAGCTGCAGGGTAAACAACTAAGGAAGTTCCACCAATGATCAACAAATCTGCTTGCTGAATGGCTCGAGCTGCGCGACTAAATACATCCATATCTAGCGCTTCCTCATAAAGGGTCACGTCAGGTTTGACCACCTTGCCACAATCTAAGCAGTAGGGAACTGGACCTCCAAGTTCCAAAAAGACAGTCAAATCATAAAAGCGATGACAGCCCAAACAATAATTACGATCTGCACTACCATGCAGTTTCAAAATTTTCTGAGATCCTGCCATTTCATGGAGACTATCGATATTTTGCGTCACAATCGCCTTTAATTTACCTGTTTTTTCCAACGACGCTAGATAATCATGTGCTAAATTCGGCTTGGCATCAGGATATACCAGATACTTTTTGTAGAAATCAAAAAAATCCTCTGGATAGCGCTCAAACATAGTGCGTGAAACCAGTTGCTCGGCAGTAAAATGGCGACCTAGTTTCAGACTATATATACCATCTGAACTACGAAAATCTGGAATATTAGACTCTGTAGAAACCCCTGCACCACCGAAAAAGACAATTCTCTGACTTTGATCAATAATACCTTGTAATTGTTCAATCTTATCCATTTTGTACTCCTAGGAATTTTCAAGTTAAAAAGTTGAAAGTCTTGACTTCTTGTCAACTTGGCTTCCAACTTTATTTGATTATGATTTAGATATTAAACTGACTAGTCTCGGTCCTTTGACACAATTAGGCTTTCTTCAATTTCCTTATTCTTACCTATTTCAGAATTGATTCATTGTTAATAGTTATCATTTGAGAACAAGAGAAATCATTCTGAATATAGCCTACTTTTAGTCTGCAATCAAGGTTTCCAAACCAACCTTCATCATATCAGTGAAGGTATTTTGACGTTCTTCTGCAGTCGTGTCTTCATCTGGATTGACCAAACTATCAGAAATAGTCATGATGGCAAGTGCGTCAACATGGTGTTGGGCTGCCAGATAGTAAAGTGCTGCTGCTTCCATTTCCACAGCCTTGACCCCCCATTTACCAAGCTCGATGTTCTTTTCAAAGTAGTTTGAATAAAAGACATCAGATGACAAAACGTTCCCAACGTGGGTTGTCATACCGAGATTTTTGGCAATATGATAAGCCTTATCTAGCAAATCAAAGCTAGCGATTTGTGGGAAATCGTACTGTGGCCAGTCATTGCGGATGATGTTAGAGTTGGTTGCAGCTGCCTGCGCCAAAACCAATTCACGTACGTGGACATCTGCATTCAAAGATCCTGCAGTTCCCACACGAATCAATTTTTTCACTCCGTAGTCAACAATCAACTCACGCGCATAAATCGAAATTGAGGGCATTCCCATCCCAGTTCCCATAACAGATACACGGTGACCCTTGTAAGTACCAGTGTAACCAAACATGTTACGCACTTCGTTAAAACAAACAGCATCTTCAAGGAAATTCTCCGAAATAAATTTAGCACGAAGAGGATCCCCTGGAAGAAGAATTTTATCAGCAATTTCACCCTGCTGAGCAGCAATATGGATAGACATAGTTAAGATATAAAGGGCGACAGAGAACAAAGTAAAAATAGGAAACTGACGTAGCATCAATGATGCTAGGAAGTTTATCTTTTTTACACAGTTCTCCGTCCGTATTCAGTTCAGCAAATACGGTTTACCCATCCTTTCTTTTATTGTTATGAAAAGTTTTCCGCTCGTGTTCAAATCAAAACACACGCTCTACCTTTCTTTTTTTTATTTTATTTTTATAGCTAGGAAAAATCGGATTCAATCATGACTCCGATAAACCTACTACATTTTTTTAAACAGTTATTGATAAATTGACGATAGTTTTTAATCTTTTAAGATAAATCTTTGATTAGAAGAAACGGTCGTTTTCTATCTTATTACTTTATTCTTTGACTTCTGACACAGTCTGTTAGCCCAAGAAAAGCGGTCTAACATTTTTGCAAATTCATAGGCTAAAACAGCTGTTACTAAGAGATACGGAAGAGAATCCAAACCTAGCCCAGTGAAACCTATTACTAATCCAGTTGCAGACCAGGGAGCCCTCAAGGTCACAGACAAAAAGCAAACCGATCCCAAAAGCAAAATGCTTGGCTGGCTATCCCCACCTAGAATCATTCCAAAGAGAGCAGCTCCAGCCATCCCCAAGGCAAAAGATGGCGTAAGTGTACCACCATAGGCCCCTGCCCACAGAGTAATAAGAACGACCAGTGCTTTTAGGATAAACAAGAGGAATACTGTTTTGCCATTGCTACCATTCAATACTTCCTGAGCCATCATACATCCATTTCCAAGTAGATGTGGAAAATAACTTGCCAACCCAGCAAGAAAAAGAAAAGCTGTGGGCAATGTGAGAAGTATTCGTTTATCTTTTATCCTGTTTGAAGACACTGCTTTACTCAAGCGACCAAAAAGCCAAGCTAGTGGGGTTAAGAAAAGAAGTAATAAGGGAATAATCCACATTTCCTTTAATGACCATGCGATGGCTGGAATCTGGTAGAGAGCCTGATCTGAAATAACCAAGCCTGCTGTATAGGTTGACACATAGGTAGTAAAACCGACTAAGACAACTCGTTTAATAGATAGAGCAATTCCTAGAGTTTCAAAAACAAAGAAGACACTTGTTAATGGAACCTGATAGACAGCTGCTAAACCAGCACCAGCACCACAAGCAAGGAGAAAGATTTGATCCTTCTTAGAGAGAGAACATATTTTTCCAATTGGTCCTGCAAATAGAGTTCCAATCTCTCGTGGCGCAGCTTCTTTACCAATAGGTGCTCCCCCTCCAACTGCAATAATCTGCCAAATTGAATGAAATAGCTGTTTTAAAAAATGAAGTTTGTATTGTGAAGTCTCATCCTTCATCTGTGCTTTAATGGAAAAAATCTGTGATTTGTTTTGCAAGAAATACCAGACCAAGGATGAGCTGACACCCACAATTATTAAACTTAATCCTATCCGCGATGAGGAAACTCCATCTGTCAAGAATACAGTTTGATGCTCTGATTGACCAAAAGCTATCCCCTCTATCATCTTTAAAAGATAATGTATAAAAATACCAGATAAACCTGAAACTATTCCTTGCAAAATGACTGCTAGGAATAATTTAAGATTATAAGGGATTTTCTGAAAAATACTCCTCAATTCTTTTAACATAGTAATAATTCAGCAAAAACGGCTTTAAGTACGCCTTTAAAATCACCTTTAACACACTCAATCACTTCTATAACCTCTTCGTGGTTAATCTCTTCTTTGAAACCAGTAGTATAGTTAGTAATACATAAAATTCCTAGAAATCTCAAACCTGATAGGCTACAACAATAACTTCAGGAGCAGTTGACATTCCGACCACATCTGTTCCAAGCATCTTATAGGTACGAATTTCTACTCGTGTTCAAATCAGAACACGTGCTCTACCTTTCTGTTTATACTCTTCGAAAATCTCTTCAAACCACGTCAACGTCGCCTTGCCGTATATATGTTACTGACTTCGTCAGTTATATCTACAACCTCAAAGCAGTGCTTTGAGCAGCCTGCGGCTAGTTTCCTAGTTTACTCTTTGATTTTCATTGAGTATTAATTTTGTTCTTTCACAGAGAGCTACCTGAGTTCTATTCAAGCTCAGGTAGTACTTCTCTTATGAACTAAATCATCTAACTGTCATTGTATCATCAGATTACAAGACATCGTCATCAGAAATCTTAGAATTTAATGTTGTTCCCCAATGGGTAATTTTACGGTGGGGTTGAGCTAAAATTGGTCTGTTTTCATAGATTGTTTGCCATCTATTCCATAGTAGACCTGTCTTTTTCTCAATCTTAATTCGCAGATTTCTCATATTTTCTTTGATTGGGAGGTTGAGGACAAAACCTGCAGTCTGGTTGCGACCGTTTCCTTCCCAAGAACGACTACGAACAACTTGGTTTCCATCTTTATCTACTGTAACTTCTTCCCAAGTTATAGAGTAGCGAGCAATGTAAGCTCCACTATGTTGAATTGTCAATGTTTTGTCTTTTGCAGGAGTTTGACTGATTGGTTGAACTGGCTTAGAAATTTGTGTCGCCGTCTCACCATTCGTAGCTATAAAGCGGAAAACTTCTACTTCTGCAAGACTGAGGGCTTGATTGTTCTTACGTAGTTGCACACGAACACGGCGTCCCAATTTCCCATTTAATTGAACATCCAAGCTCGTTCCGTCAAGTTTAGAAACATACTGTCTAGCAACTTCTTTCCCTTTTTCATCATATAAAATCACATCAAAGTCTGACAGACGTTTAGAAAGTTCTCCATCCCCACGGTTATGAAGGCGAACAAGTCCTACCTGTTCTGTACGACCTAAATCAACTTCCCACCAAGGCTGGTTTTCAAATTTTGTATGGGTAATTGATTGCTGGCTATAACTACTATTGGTATTACCATCCAAGGCACGACTAGCATCTCCTCCAAAATCAGTAGAACTTTGCTTGGCTTGTTTTTTCCAAGCGATATTCTCAGCACGATATACTTGGACTTCTGCAAGACTGAGGGCATTATAGCCTTCTAGCTCAATTCGAACATAGCGCGCTTTTTTATGGTTAATCGCAATTTGTGCTGATACATCTTTAAGAGATGTTATGCGTTTTCTCTCAATTTCTTTACCAAAACTATCTAACAGAATGACATCAAAGTTTGCCAATCTATCCTGGGCAGTGTCTGTTCGGTTGTAAATATTGATTTGGCGAATGGTTTCTTCTTTAGCCAAATCTACTTGCCACCAAGGCTTGGATTGGAAGTTGGTATGAGTGACAGAATTGTGACCATAGTTACCATCAACTTTGCCATCCACAGCTCTTCTAGCATCTCCTCCGAAAGCTGTCGAACTTTGAGTAACCTGTTTTCCTAAGGCAATATTTTCCATTGGTTCAGCGCTTGGTTGACTAGAAGATTGAGGCAGAGCCTGTTTCTTAAAGAATCGCACTTTATCCAATTTCGGATCACGATAACCATGTTTATCCAAGGTAGCTCGTTTACCAATATTAAAGTTAGGAATATCATTCATTCGACTTTCAAAATAGCCACGAGAACGGTGTTTAAAGCGTGAATTACCTGTAAATGTAACAATATCACGATCATTATGAATCAATGGAGTCACAACATTATCATTATCAACTACATAATGCTTAATTTTTCCACTAACAGCTAATTTACGGCTTTCCAAACCAACATCCCAGAAACCATTCTTAGCATTCCAAACAGTTCTGGAAGTAATCACTTTAGGCGCACTGAAAGTCGTCACTTTCCTCAATACATGGTTATAAAAGTCAGTATATTTTTGGTAAGCTTCAACCGCTGCAATCTGAGCTAGGTAGCCTCCAAGAGAATGACCTGTCATATACAACTTGGTAATACTTTTATCCTTGGCTAATTCCCCAACAACCTTGCGGATATCATCTGCTTGAGCTGGTTTATTTCCACCTAATAAAACCAAATCTGCACTTAAGTCCTTGGCGTCATTAACTCGCGTTCCACGAATAGCCAACATGTGCACCGTTCCATCTTTGAGATAAGGAAGGTCGCTCTTGGTCTCAAATAAGAAAGCATCCAAACCACTATCTGTATGGTAGGCTTTTTTCATTTTCCAGAAAGGAGCCAATTCATTGTGCATGAGTTTGTATTCTTGACGGTCAAGATAGAGACTAGGGAAAGGATTCTTATGATCTAAAATTTTCTCAATATAATCATCGTCTCGATAGGCTAACTCCATAAAGAGAAGAGAATCACGATCTGTGACATACCATTCTTTCTTATTGTCATCTTCTCCATCTGCCAAACCATCCCCATCACTGTCTGCTAGCAAGGGATGACTGTTATATCCTAGATAATCCTTACCATCTTTGTTGTAAACATAAAGTTCATCTTTGTTTTTGATGCCATCTTGGTCATCATCCCCTTCCAAATCAAGAACTTTTTCACCATAGAGAGATTCATCAATCAAATCATTTTCTAAATGCAATTCCCCTTTGGAAATCTTCACCAAATCTTCTGCGGTTAGAGAACGAGTATTTGTTGGTTTTTCTGTCACAACTTCTTCTTTAGTTTCTTCTACAGGAGCATGAACAGGTGAGTCTTGAGCTGGCTCTGTCATCTCTACTTTTGACTCTTCCCTTTTGTTTTCAAGAACTTCACTTGCTTCCGGAAGCGGTTGAGGAGCTAGTCTTGGCTCCTCTCTAAGAGGAGTTTCTAGTTTTGGAGCAACATTTTCCGGCTCTCTCAATTCCTCCTTAGAATCTGGCACTCTTGTTGCCACTTCAGATGTTACATCTTGTTTTACTTCATTGGCTGAAATTCCAGCTGGAGCTAGAAATGCGAAGCCGACTGCAACAGATACAACTCCGATACTTAATTTTTTTATGCCAAAGCGCATAATTCGTTGACCAATTTTCATTATTTCTTATCTTTCTTTTCGTTTATTTATAAGCAGACTCAAACTAAATCTCCTTGTCCCCTATATAAGACAAGGTTGAGAAATTCAGAAAGTAATACTCTTCGAAAATCTCTTCAAACCACGTCAGCGTCGCCTTACCGTAGATATGGTCACTGACTTCGTCAGTCTTATCTACAACCTCAAAACTGTGTTTTGAGCAACCTGCGGCTAACTTCCTAGTTTGCTCTTTGATTTTCATTGAGTATAAATTCATTCTTATCTTTCCTTATCATCCTAGTCTGCTTGGTAGGAAGCTAATGCTAGTATCCTAGAATCTTGTCTTTCACAATGCTAACTGTCAGACTCTTTCAGGTACAAGAGTAGGAAGAACCCCATAGTCTACCTATGTTTCTTCTTTATTCCGAATAGTCAACCATGAAAGGAAAGAGGCATTCCCCCTTTTAAATCTTTTTTCTTACAATTCTGCAAGAATAGCTTTAAGCAAGCCTTTGAAATCACCTTTGACACGTTCGGTTACTTCTACAACTTCTTCGTGATTGAGTTCTTCTTGGAAACCAGCCGCAAAGTTAGTAATACATGAAATTCCTAGAACTTTCAAGCCAGAGTGGGCTGCCACGATCACTTCAGGAACAGTAGACATACCAACTGCATCTGCTCCCAGTGTCTTATAGGCACGAATCTCTGCTGGTGTTTCATAAGTTGGACCAGTTACACCGATATAGACACCTTCATCAAGCTTGATACCCAGTTTTTTAGCTACTTCATGGGCAGTAGCACGGTATTCTGGTGTGTAGGCCTTAGACATATCTGGAAAACGAGGACCAAAGTCATCCAAGTTTTCACCTATCAATGGGTTTTGTCCTGTCATATTGATATGGTCTGAGATAGCCATCAAAGTACCAGGACCAAATCCGATACCACCAGCCGCATTGGTTACAATGACACCTTCACATCCGAGGACTTTCATGACACGAACTGGGAAAGTCACGACTTCCAGAGGATTGCCTTCGTAGAAATGGAAGCGACCTTGAAGAGCCAAGACCTTGCGACCTGCAAGTTCCCCATATACCAATTTACCAGCGTGGCCAACTACTGTTGAACGGCCCCAGTTTGGAATATCAGCATAATCTACTACAACTGGATTTTCGATTTCTTCTGCCAATTCTCCAAGTCCTGACCCAAGGATTAGACCGAACTCAGGCGCTTGGATTCCCTTTTCTTTCAGGAAGGCAGCTGTTTCATTGATTTTATCTAAAAATGTCATTGTGTGTCTCCTTTTTTAGTTTTTAGCATTTGACCGATTTTGTCAAAAGTTTTAGCATTGCGAATGGTAATGTGGCGATAGAAAGGCATCTTGAGCAGATCCTTGTGATAGGCAGTTTTAGAGTAGGTTTCTTCAGAAAATTTCCCCCAGAAAATACCAAGTTTTCCAAAATGAAGAACTTCATCTTCCAGTTTTAAACTGTCTACTTTCTCGATGACTTGATCCACATCCAAACCCTCAGTGTAAAATAGGACGTCTTTTCGTTCCAAGTCTTCGCTCCACCAAGCTGGGAGATTTTCCACTTCTGCTTCATAGTCTTCTTGACTCATTAGGGAAAAACTCTGAATAAATGGATAATGGACTGCAAAGAAAGTCTCTAATTTTTCAATCAATTGGGATTTTGAGTCTGCCGAAGTAAAGAAAATATTGCCACTGTTGATGTAGCTTTCAACCTTTTCCAGTTCCAATTCTGTCAGTTCTTGACGAAGCTCCGCCATGACGACCTTATTCTTGCCACCAACATTAATACCCCTCACCAGCAAAGCATAGTGCGTCATTTTATACCAATTTATCTAAGAAACTTTCCCCAATCATGGCTGTTTCAACACCAAAGTTATCTGCAACAGTCGCTGAAATATCTGCAAAATGTCCTACTGGAATCAAACCATTTCCTTTAAAGGCAGGACTGTAAGCCAAAAGTGGAATATATTCACGAGTGTGGTCTGTTCCTGCATAGGTTGGGTCATTTCCATGGTCAGCAGTAATCAAAAGAAGGTCATCCTCTCTCATGGCTGCGATAATTTCAGGCAAGCGTTCATCAAACTCATGCAAGCAATCACGATAACCATGAGCATTACGACGGTGGCCGTAAAGGGCATCAAAGTCAACCAAGTTTGTGAATGAGAATCCTTTTTCAAATTCAGCAAGGCCCATGGTCTTCAATAGTGTATCAATTCCATGGCTGTTTGACTTGTTGTGGCCCATGTCATGGTTAATACCAGCACCGTTAAATATATCATTGATTTTACCAACAGCATAAGTATCGATACCAGCTTCATTCAATTTATCCAAAACAGTCGGTGCAAATGGAGAAACGGCTAAGTCACGACGGTTGGCTGTACGAGTGAAGTTGCCTGGTTCACCTACATAAGGGCGAGCAATGATACGACCTAGAAGGGCAGGGCGCTCAAGGGTAATTGAACGAGCGTATTCACAGATACGGTACAATTCGTCCAAAGGAATAATATCTTCGTGGGCAGCAATTTGCAAAACAGGATCAGCTGAAGTATAGATAATCAACTCTCCAGTTTCCATCTGACGTGGTCCAAAATCATCGATAACGGCTGTTCCTGAGTAAGGTTTGTTGGCTTCACGAATGACCTTACGTCCTGAAAATTCTTCGATTTTTGTCAAGATTTCTTCTGGGAATCCATTCCAGAAAGTATCGAAAGGCTCAGTAATGTTGAGTCCCATGATTTCCCAGTGCCCAGTCATGGTATCCTTACCAAGGGATACTTCTTCCAATTTTGTTGCATATCCAGTTGGATTGCTTTCTGCCGGTACAGTCTTAAGAGGAGTTTCACGAGGAATATTTCCAAGACCTATTTTAGCCATATTTGGGACATTCAAACCAACTGTTTTTGAAATGTGTCCCAGTGTGTCAGAAGCTCCATCTGGAACCCCTGCATTGACAAAGTTATTAGCATCTGGTGCTGCACCGATTCCTACAGAATCCAGTACCACCAAATGAATACGATTAAATTTAGACATCTTATGCCCCCTTCTATTTTTCTTTTCTTGAGGTTAAAATCTGAACCCCATCTCGTCCAGCAACAATGACCTTATCCACCATTTGGTTGAATAAACCGTGCTCTACGACACCAACGACATGGTCCAATTCTTGTCCGAAAGCAATTGGATCTTCAATGACATCCAAGGCAAGATCGATGATAAAATTCTGCATATCCGTCACAAAACGTTGGCCATCTTTTTCACGGAAACTTGGTTTGTAGCCAGCTCGTTCAAAATGACGAAAGACCTGCTCTGCACCATACTGAACCACTTCTACTGGCAATTTAAAAGCACCTAGTTTCTCGACCAGCTTGCTTTCATCAACTACCCAAATGTATTCTTTAGATGGTGTTGCAACCACCTTCTCCATGAGAAGGGCACCACCACCGCCTTTGATTCCGTTAAACTGACTATCCACTTCATCTGCACCATCAACCGTCACATCGACAAAGTCTACTTGGTCAATAGATTTGAGTGGGATATTAAGGCCTTCTGCCTGTTTAGTGGTCACACTAGAAGTCGTTACAGCTATAATCTGCAATCCTTCTTCCTTGATACGACGACCGATTTCTTCGACAAAATAATAGGCAGTCGAGCCTGTTCCAAGTCCAACGACCATGCCATCCTTGACAAACTCAGCAGCCTTGATACCTGCCATTTTCTTCAGATTTTCCACTCAAACACCTCCATTAAAGAGCTACCTCTATTATACCATGTAAAGGCTTTTATTTCATCTAAAAATACCTTTAGAATACTGCTTATTTATCCTTGAAATTGAATTTTTTTAATAAAAGTAGAGTTCTGACAAATCACTTTAAGTACGGATATAAACCAAATAAACTCTAACAAAAATAGATTTATAAGAGTAAGAAAACGAACAAATTTAGTTTCTCAGTGAGAAGAATGCTAAACGTTCGTTTTTTGTAATTTAAGAATAATGATACAAATTATCAACATTTTTTGTCTAACTATTTTAGACATATCTTTTCATTACTTTAGGAAGACAATTACTAATCTCCGTTGGCAAGACCACATAATGTTCTTGAGCTAGTTCTTGGGCAATAGCTGAATGAAGATGGGTCGCTACTGTCACACGTTCGTAGAGACTGGCCTGTCGGAATTGGCCTGCAAATCCTGCAATCATCCCAGCAAGCGTATCTCCCATTCCCCCAGTCGCCTGATAGGGACCGCCAACCTGTAACTGGTAATAATCAGATTGGCCAGCTTGCCAAATACGAGTAGCTGGACCTTTCTCCACCAAAATTGTTCCTTGAGGGAAGGAAGTTAGGGTACTAGTCGTTGCATCTTCGTTTTGCTTTTCAATCGTAATACCAGACAACTTTTCCCATTCTTTTTGGTGGGGAGTTAGGATAAGCTGGTTAGATGGAAACGACAAACTTGTCCTAGCAAGGATGGTTAAGGCCCCTCCGTCTACAATCAAAATCTGATTCTTTTTTAAGCCAGCAAAGACCTGTTTGACTAGTTCTTCTCCAAAAGCATCGTCTCGTAAACCAGGCCCCATCAAGACAACTTCTGCCTTCTCCAATTGCTCTTGTAACAATTGCTGGTCTTGAAGAGAAAAGGCCATAGCCTCAGGTAAATGACTGTGCAAAGCTGGGATATTTTCTCTATCTGTTCCAACAGTCACCAATCCTGCACCGCTTTTTACTGCTGCCAAGGCAGCCATGATGATGGCACCACCATAAGGATAAGTTCCACCCAGCAAGAGCAGACGACCGTAGTCTCCTTTATGACTTGTACGAGAACGTTCAATAATAATTTTTTCTAGTAAGGTTTGATCAATCACTTTCATCCTTTTTTCCTCAACTATCCTTTATCTGATTGTTTTAAAACAACTTGATAGACTTTCTTAGTCCACTCTTCTAAGTCTTCTCCAGCATAGTCAAGATAATGCACCCTATCTTGTATTTTAGTTGGAATAATATTTTCAAATTGGCTCTTATTATGAGTTGGAATAACACAAATATACAACTCACTAAATAAATTCAACATGTCCTTAATTTTTGCAACATGGTAGCCATCAAAAATATAACCAGTAACTTTAATCAAATCTGTATAGATAAAATGAAAACTCACTCCAGGAATAAACTTGTCTTGTAATTCTTTCTCTGAAGGAGCTCGACCTAATAAACGCTCCATCGCTAATCGATAACCAGAACTTGTATTTGACCACCCTAACATGACATAGTCAAAATAATCTATCGGATCCGATGCAGCATTTCTACTATCCAAAACCAACTCCTCAGCATCTCGCCCAAAGGCTTTCACAGCAGATAAGAGCTGACCTGTTTTAAAGATAGAAATAGCTGCATCTATAGTCGTAGTATGACTACAGTAGTCTGAAGTCACTAACCTCTTATGTAGATCATAAGTCGAGGCTACTATTTTATTTGTAGGGGTAAATGGTGGCAGAAAGGGATGCTGACAGATGTAATCTAAAATTTCTTTTTTTAAACAAGAATCAGCACAGTCAATACTTGTTTGACGTTTATGAAGTTTTTCGTAAGCTATAAATTTAGCAATTTTTTCTAATTCCCACTCTTGAATATTTGGATAATCAATTAGTGCTAAGTAGTATATTCCATCCCATTGTAAACTATATTCCCCATTATAAATTTTTAAAATCATCTAATCACCTCACTCCATTATACAACAAAAAGGAGGCGCAGACCTCCTTTTATAAACTTATTTCTAAAATTTAATACTCATTTCTGCCATTTCAGATATAGCTATAGAAAATACACTCTCTTCAGCGATTTTTCTCTTATTTTCTATCCAATGTCCGAAGTGCTGCCTGATAGGTTTGCTCCATCAGCATAGTAATGGTCATAGGACCGACACCTCCAGGAACTGGCGTGATGTGGCTAGCAAGTGGGGCAACCGCCTCATAATCAACATCCCCACAGAGCTTACCATTTTCATCGCGGTTCATCCCAACGTCAATGACTACCGCACCTGGTTTCACAAAATCAGGAGTCACAAACTTAGCACGACCGATTGCTACTACAAGAATATCTGCTTTAGCAGCTACCTTGGCAAGATTATGAGTACGTGAATGGGTCAAAGTCACTGTAGCATTCTTGGCCAAAAGAAGCTGAGCCATGGGTTTTCCAACAATGTTTGAACGACCGATGACAACCGCATTTTTACCTTCTAAATCAATCCCATATTCATGAAACATTTCCATAATTCCTGCAGGTGTCGAAGGAATCATGACTGGATGACCAGACCAGAGACGCCCCATGTTTAAGGGATGGAAACCATCCACATCCTTTTCTGGGTCAATAGCCAATAGAATCGCCTCTTCATCAATGTGTTTTGGTAATGGCAACTGGACCAAAATCCCATGCCAAGCTGGATCTTGATTGTATTTGGCAATCAAGTCTAATAATTCCGCTTGGGTAATGGTATCTGGAACTCGCACTACTTCACTACGGAATCCTGCCGCAAGGGCAGAACGTTCCTTGTTACGAACGTAGACTTGGCTGGCTGGATTGTCTCCAACCAAAATCACTACCAAACCAGGCACTAGACCTGTTTCTTCCTTTAATCTTGCAGTCTTTTCAGCCAGCTGTCCCTGTAATTTGGCCGCTAAAGCTTTCCCATCAATAATCTGTGTCATATCACTTCTCTTTTCTTACAAATATCTTTAATTATACCAAAAAATACAATGTAGCTCTAACACTTCTTGACTAGGTCATCCTATAGTTTCAAACTATAAGAAAAAGCTCGGGTCGAGCTTTCCATTAATCTTGTCTTGAAATTTTAAAATAGATTATAAAACCTTACTCAAGAAGTCTTTAGTCCGTTGTTCTTGAGTTTGTTCAAAAATCTGTTCTGGTGTTCCGTCTTCAACAACCACACCGTCTGCCATAAAGATGACACGATCTGCCACCTCACGGGCAAATCCCATCTCATGTGTTACGATAACCATGGTCATTCCTGACTTGGCAAGGGCTTGCATAACAGCTAGAACTTCTCCAACCATCTCAGGGTCCAGAGCTGAAGTCGGCTCGTCAAAGAGCAAAACATCAGGTTCCATGGCCAACCCACGCGCGATGGCAATCCGTTGTTGCTGGCCACCTGACAAACTCTGTGGATAAGCATCTGCCTTATCTGGCAAACCAACTTTTTCCAAAAGCTCTTGGGCTCTCTTCTCAGCAACAGCCTTGCTCTCACCTTTGGTCTTGATAGGTGACAAGGTGATATTTTCCATCACAGTCATATTAGGAAAGAGATTAAATTGTTGGAAAACCATGCCCATCTTCTCACGCATGGCAAACAGGTCATTCTTCTTGTCCGTAATATCGACTCCCTCAAAGATAACCTTCCCTTTAGTCGCTTCTTCCAACAAATTCATAGAGCGAAGCAAGGTAGATTTCCCGCTCCCCGAAGGACCGATGATAACGACAACTTCTCCTCTTTTAATCTCGAGGTTGATGCCCTTCAATACTTCATTTTTTCCAAATGATTTATGTAAATTTTCAATTTTTATCAAAGTTTCTGTCATTATTTCTTATCTCCTTGTCCCATACGTTTTTCAAAAGCTTTCAAGGCTACTGTCAAAATAGAAGTCATAATCAAGTAATAAAAGGCTGCAAATAAAAGTGGTGTTAAAGGTAGATAGGTTGTTGTAGAAACTGTTGTAGCCCCGTTCCATAACTCCATAACACCGATAGCTGATAAGAGGGAACTATCCTTGATAATAGTGATAAATTCGTTCCCCAATGCTGGCAAGATATTTTTTATAGCTTGTGGCAAAATCACATAGCGCATCGCATTTTTAGGACGAATCCCTAAAGAATAGGCAGCCTCTAGCTGACCTTTTGGAACCGCATTAATCCCAGCACGAACAGTCTCAGAAACATAAGCACCACTGTTCATAGAGATAATCAAAATCCCTGGAATTAGACGAGAAAGGTCAACACCTAAAATTCCAACCTGAATAGTCGGAGCATTGATGTGCATAAGGGCAAAGGCAATCATAATCTGAACCATCATCGGTGTCCCACGGAAAATCCAAACGTACAAGTTGGCGAACCAAACAAGCGGTTTAAACTTTGAACGTTGCCCAAAAGCCAAGACAACACCCAAAATAGTTCCCAAAAAGACAACACAGATAGAAATGAGAACCGTCACAACAGCCCCATAGTTAAAATAAGGTAAATACTTAGGTAAAAAAGAAAATTTCATAGTTACACTGCTTTCTAAAATAGAATACTGTATGATTATAACATGTATTGAATTAAAATTCAAACTTTTTATCCGATTTATTCAAAAAAACTTTAAGCTAGTAGAATTAGCGAGAAATCTTAGTTTTTTCTAGTCAAGTTGGCCTCCTTTATGGTAAAATAGTAACGATAAGAAATGAAGGAGAATCAAAATGGAATCACATTTGGTTAGAATCATCAACCGCCTTGAAGCAATGGCAAAAGACGGCGGAAATTTAAAACGTAATTTTGAACGCGAAGGAGTTGTTGTTGCAGAAGTTGCATACAGCCACGACGAAGAAAATGGATCAATCTTTACCCTTCGTGATGTAGAAGCTCGCGAAACTTATACTTTTGATAGCATTGATTTGATTGCAATGGAGATTTACGAACTCCTTTACTAATACAAAACAAGCTGGGATTACACCCTGCATGTCTAACCAAAATCCTTTTTGTCTCACAAATAGGATTTTTTTATTCCCTAAAATCTCAAAAATTTTCATTGTAACAACTTCTCAAAGCTTCAATCTTTTTACTTGCTTTACACCCCAATCCTGTTATAATGAGAGTATAGAAATTTGACTATTTTTGACCTTTGAACAGATCAGGATAAAGAAAGAAATGAGGTAGATGTATGCTTTGTCAAAACTGTAAAATTAACGACTCAACAATTCATCTTTACACCAATCTCAATGGAAAACAAAAACAAATTGACCTCTGTCAAAACTGCTATAAGATTATCAAGACAGATCCTAACAATAGCCTCTTTAAAGGTATGACGGATCTGAACAATCGTGACTTTGATCCCTTTGGTGATTTCTTCAATGACCTAAACAATTTCAGGCCTTCTAACAATACTCCTCCAATTCCCCCAACCCAATCAGGTGGAGGTTACGGTGGAAACGGCGGTTATGGTTCTCAAAATCGTGGACCTGCTCAAACTCCTCTACCAAGCCAAGAAAAAGGCCTACTGGAAGAATTTGGTATCAACGTAACTGAAATTGCCCGTCGTGGAGATATAGATCCCGTTATTGGGCGCGATGATGAGATTATCCGTGTCATTGAGATTCTCAATCGCAGAACCAAGAATAATCCTGTTCTTATTGGCGAACCAGGTGTCGGAAAAACGGCCGTTGTCGAAGGTCTAGCTCAGAAAATTGTTGATGGCGATGTTCCACATAAACTCCAAGGTAAACAAGTCATCCGTCTGGATGTGGTTAGCTTGGTTCAAGGAACGGGTATTCGTGGACAATTTGAAGAACGCATGCAAAAACTCATGGAAGAAATTCGCAAACGTGAAGATATCATCCTCTTTATCGATGAAATCCATGAAATTGTTGGTGCTGGTTCTGCGGGCGATGGCAATATGGATGCAGGAAATATCCTCAAGCCAGCCCTTGCTCGTGGGGAACTGCAACTGGTCGGTGCCACTACCCTCAATGAATACCGTATCATTGAAAAAGATGCTGCCCTAGAGCGTCGTATGCAGCCTGTCAAAGTTGATGAACCAACAGTGGAAGAAACAATCACTATCCTCAAAGGAATTCAAAAGAAATACGAAGACTACCACCACGTTCAGTATACCGATGCTGCAATTGAAGCAGCTACAACTCTTTCCAATCGCTACATCCAAGATCGCTTCTTGCCTGACAAGGCCATTGACCTCCTAGATGAAGCTGGTTCTAAGATGAACTTGACCTTGAATTTTGTGGATCCTAAAGTAATTGATCAACGCTTGATTGAGGCTGAAAATCTTAAATCTCAAGCTACACGAGAGGAAGATTTTGAGAAGGCGGCTTATTTCCGCGACCAGATTGCCAAGTATAAGGAAATGCAAAAGAAAAAGGTCACAGACCAAGACACTCCTATCATCAGTGAGAAAACCATTGAGCACATTATCGAGCAGAAAACAAATATCCCTGTTGGTGATTTAAAAGAGAAAGAACAATCTCAACTCATCCATCTAGCCGAAGATCTCAAGTCTCATGTTATTGGCCAAGATGATGCAGTCGATAAGATTGCCAAGGCTATTCGCCGTAATCGTGTCGGTCTCGGTACGCCTAACCGTCCAATTGGAAGCTTCCTCTTTGTCGGGCCAACCGGTGTCGGTAAGACAGAACTTTCCAAACAACTAGCCATTGAACTTTTTGGTTCTGCTGACAGCATGATTCGCTTTGACATGAGTGAATACATGGAAAAACACAGCGTTGCTAAGTTGGTCGGTGCCCCTCCAGGTTATGTTGGTTACGATGAGGCTGGGCAATTAACTGAAAAAGTTCGCCGCAATCCATATTCTCTCATCCTTCTCGATGAAGTGGAAAAAGCCCATCCAGATGTTATGCACATGTTCCTCCAGGTCTTGGACGATGGTCGTTTGACAGATGGGCAAGGACGTACCGTTAGCTTCAAGGATGCCATCATCATCATGACTTCAAATGCAGGTACAGGTAAGGCAGAAGCCAGCGTTGGATTTGGGGCTACTAGAGAAGGACGTACCAACTCTGTTCTTGGTGAACTCGGTAACTTCTTTAGCCCAGAGTTTATGAACCGTTTTGATGGTATTATCGAATTTAAGGCTCTCAGCAAGGACAACCTCCTTCAGATTGTCGAGCTTATGCTTGAAGACGTTAACAAGCGCCTCTCTAGCAACAACATTCATTTAGATGTAACTGACAAGGTCAAGGAAAAATTAGTTGACCTCGGCTATGATCCAAAAATGGGAGCACGCCCACTTCGTCGTACTATTCAAGACTATATTGAGGACGCAATCACTGACTACTACCTTGAAAATCCAAGCGAAAAAGACCTCAAGGCAGTTATGACTAGCAAGGGAAACATTCAGATTAAATCTGCCAAAAAAGCTGAAGTGAAAGCTTCTGAAACAGAAAAATAAATACTATATAAAATAAGTGGAAAATGAAAATTTTCTGCTTCTTTTTTACTAAAATAACTGTAATTTCTTGACAGCTTGCCCTTTGTCCATTATGATAATAATAACGATACTAGATAATGAGGAAAATGCAATGGCAAACCCAACTTTCGGAGAAAAAAAAGCGAATACAGACTATGTTTCACGTTACGGTGTATATGCAGTTATTCCTGACGCTGAACAAAAACAAATAGTTTTAGTTCAAGCTCCTAATGGTGCTTGGTTCTTACCAGGTGGCGAAATTGAAGCAGGGGAAAATCATCAGGAAGCCCTAAAACGTGAATTGATTGAAGAACTTGGATTCACTGCTGAAATTGGTACCTATTATGGACAAGCTGACGAATATTTCTACTCTCGTCACCGTGATACCTACTACTACAATCCTGCCTACCTCTATGAAGCGACTTCTTTCAAGGAAGTTCAAAAGCCACTAGAAGACTTTAATCATATTGCCTGGTTCCCTATTGACGAGGCTATTGAGAACCTCAAACGTGGTAGCCATAAATGGGCCATCCAATCTTGGAAAAAACAGCATAAGATTGACTAATACTCTTCGAAAATCTCTTCAAACCACGTCAGCGTCGCCTTACCGTAGGTATATGATACTGACTCTGTCAGTTCTATCCACAACCTCAAAACACTGTTTTGAGCAACCTGCGNNATTTTCATTGAGTATAAATCAAGCGACTTTATTCAAAAAGTGCTATAATAGAATTAGAAAATCGGAGGAAATATTATGAAGCTTATCAATACGACAAACTCACACTCGCAACTTGTAAAAAGTCAGCTAGAAAGTACCGATGCAACCCTTGTTGAGGTTTATTCTGCGGGGAATACAGATGTTATTTTTACCCAAGCGCCGCTTCACTATGAAATCCTCATCTCAAACAAACACCGTGCTATTCGTGAACCTGAAATCGAAACCATTCAAGAATTTTTCTTGAAACGTAAAATTGATAAGGACTCTATTGATGAAGCCAATATCAAGACACTCTACTCAGAGAAATTAATTGGAATTTCAATCCCAATCAAGTAAGGAAATTGAGTAAAAACTCGACTTGAGCGAAAGTCCAATAAGTCTTTCCATAATAAAACGCATAGTAGCAAGAGTTTCTACACCTGCTATTATGCGTTTTTATCATTTTGAAATCTTTTGCTAAAGATACTACTATAGAAAAAGATTTGATTCTGTTTCTCACACAATCAAATCTTTTTCTTTTATTAAAAACGAATCGTTTCACGTGTTTTCTCATATGAGGTAACAAAGCGATTGGTTACACCAGGCTCTGCCACTTCTAATGCTTGAGAAATCTTGTCAAATGAAGCGTGATAATCAAATTCTTTTTCAAAAATATCTAAAGCTTCGTTAAATGCTTCTTGAATGCGTTCATCAAATGAGCGATAGCGGTTAGAATATTGCAAGAGTTGCTCTGTTAAGGTTGCATATTGTACAATATTATAAGTTTCCGTTTCTAAAGCTTCCATATCATTCGTTGCAATTTCAAGAACTCGGGTAACAGATTCAATGTTAATCATTTTTTGTTCTAACTCAACCATTAAATCCTCGGTATTATTGCTTGCCGTAAAGAATAACTTCAAGAAAGTTTGTGGAATACCTGGCAGATTGCGTTTTTCCATGTATCGCTTGATAGTATGGAGACGATTGACATAAACATTGGCCTTTTGACGTGCATTGATATCATCTTTCTCAATTTGCGTCAGGCGCTCACTAACTGAAATTTGCTCATCTTCAATATCTTTTAGTTGAGTTTGTAAATCCTCAAGATTTTCTTCAAGAACTGAATAAGCTTGGGTTGGTTCTTCTTGATTTGAAGTTACCTCAACAATAGCTGCCTCAAAACTCTCTAATTCTGTCTGAATACGACGAACATGGCTTGCAGCTGTCTCAGGAAGTAAATAGGTCTTGCTCAAACGTGCAATATCTTCTCCCAATAAAGTATTATTCTCTTTCATATGTTGAAGGTAAGTTGGAAGAGTTGCAAGTAGATTTTCCACTACTTTCTGAGCAGCAATTTCTCGAGTAAAAATATCATACAAGGCATTGATTTCCTCTTGTGCCTGTCCATTCTCATATTCGGCATTATCCAATTCCAACTGACGAATATTCTCTTGGTTTTTCTTGAATGCTTCATAAAGCAAGTGGAAACGCGCTTCAATATCCGTTTCAACAAAATGATAATTAGCATCTAAGAGCTTACGATAACCATCTTCTAAATCTTCCAGTTGATCAGGTAGGTCTTTAGATAATGTCGCTACAATTGCTGGTATACGATCAACAATATGCGTTAAAGCCAAAATATGATTTTCAGCATTATCCAAAATCACAGCTGCTTCTACTGGATCTCCAGACGAATTTAAAGTTACAAACTGAGAAAACTCTGATTGGATATTTTCCAATTGTTTTTCAATTTCAGATAAACCTTGGCCATATTCTTCAGAATGATCTGCAACTCGGTGTTGCAACTCTTCAAACAAGTCCAAGGTATGAAGAACACGTCCACTATTTTTAGATTCTTGCTTCTCTAAGTCTGCCAAAGCATTGCGAATTTCAGCAATATCTTCTTCAATCAAAGTAATTTGACTCTCAATTTGGTCAATTTGATGACTGGCCTTGAGAAAACGAAATGAATGGTTATAGCCTTCTGCTTCAAAGAGATTATTTTCAATATCGGCAAAAGAGTTGAGAGATAAATCGACCCATTTTTGATTCCATTCACGGAAAGCCACTTGACTTTGTCCAATCAAGTGCATATTTTTTACAGCTTCTACTTCATCATTTACTGGAAGATTGTATAGTTCTTCTTTTCTTTCTTCTAGCGCCTCTAATCTTCCCTCGTTTCGCTTACGTAGAAAGATTGCCACTACATAAGCCAGAACTAAAATGACTGCAATTGCAACCATTAAATAAATTAGTTGTCCATTAGACATATCAAACTCCTTTTTTACTTGAAACAATCGTAATGATTATATCATATTTTTTAGACCAAGGGAACTACTTCTCCCTATTTTTTAGACATCAAGTGTACTATAAACGGCATTTTCCTCGATAAACTCACGACGAGGCTCTACTCGATCCCCCATCAACATATCAAAGATTTTATCTGCTTCTGCAGCATCATCTACAGAAACTCTAGCCATCAAGCGATGTTCGGGATCCATGGTTGTTTCCCATAACTGATGGTCGTCCATTTCACCCAGACCTTTATAACGCTGAATGGTTGGTTTGGCACGTCCTTCACTATGGCGGGCTAAAGCTTCTTGGAGTTTGATTTCTTGATCTGCACCTGGCTGGATGTATTCTTTAATCTCGCTTCCAACCTTGACACCATAGATTGGTGGTTGAGCGATATAAACATAACCAGCTTCTAGGATTGGTTTCATATAACGATAAATCAAGGTCAAAAGAAGGGTACGAATGTGGGCTCCATCGACATCGGCATCGGTCATCAAAACGAGTTTTTGGTAACGGGCTTTCGAAACATCAAATTCTGCGCCAAATCCTGTTCCCATGGCTGTGAAAAGACTACGAATTTCTTCGTTAGCAAGAATCTTATCCATGCTAGCTTTTTCAACGTTCAAAATCTTACCGCGAATCGGAAGGATAGCCTGAAACTCACGGTTACGACCAGATTTGGCTGATCCACCAGCTGAGTCTCCTTCGACGATGAAGAGTTCTGTTTCAGCAGGATTGTTTGAAGAACAGTCTGCTAGTTTCCCTGGAAGGTTGGAAATTTCCAAACCAGATTTTTTACGGGTGACTTCACGCGCACGCTTGGCAGCCACACGAGCCTTAGCAGCCAAAATCCCTTTTTCCACGATACGTTTGGCAATCTGTGGATTTTCCATGAGGAAATCGGAGAAGGCATCACTGAAGAGACGATTGGTAATCTTGACCACTTCGCTATTCCCCAGTTTGGTCTTAGTTTGTCCTTCAAACTGTGGATTTGGGTGTTTAACCGAGATAACTGCAGTTAATCCTTCGCGGACATCTTCCCCAGTTAAATTGTCTTCATTGTCTTTTAGTAACTTATTCTTACGAGCATAATCGTTGATAACACGTGTCAAGGCTGTACGGAAACCTTGTTCATGCGTTCCACCTTCATGTGTATGAATATTATTGGCGAAACTCATGACATTTTCATGGTAACCCGTTGTATACTGCATGGCTACCTCAACTGTGATATCATCCATCTCACCGTCTGTATAGATTGGTGTATCAAAGATCACATCCTTGTTCTCGTTGATATATTCAACGTAACTAGCAATCCCACCTTCATAATGGTAATTCTTGGTTTGTTCCAAACCTTGGCGCTTATCTGTGATGGAGATTTGAAGACCGCGATTTAGAAAGGCCAACTCTTGGATGCGTTTGTTTAATTTATCAAAATCAAAGGTTGTTGTTTCCGTAAAGATTTCTGGGTCTGGTGTGAAGTGAACCGTTGTTCCCGTTTTATCCGTATCTCCAACCACCTCAAGGTCTGCAACAACATGACCACGACGGTATTCTTGGTAATGAATCTTACCGTTTTTGTGGACATGAACATCTAACTGAGTGGAAAGAGCATTAACTACTGAAGACCCCACTCCGTGAAGACCACCTGAGACCTTGTAGCCGCCACCGCCAAACTTTCCTCCAGCGTGAAGGACAGTAAAGACAGTCTCAACGGCAGGTCGACCTGTTTTTTCCTGAATATCGACTGGGATCCCACGCCCATCATCGACAACAGTAATCGAATCATCTGGCTCAATAAAAACTTGAATATGGCTGGCAAATCCTGCCAAGGCCTCATCGATTGAGTTATCAACAATTTCCCAGACTAGATGGTGAAGACCTTCTTTTGAGGTTGACCCGATATACATCCCTGGACGCATACGAACAGCCTCTAAGCCCTCTAAAACTTGAATTTGACTGGCATCATAATCCTGTGCCTGCAGATTTTTGATTTCTTCTGTCATCTTATTCCTTTTTCTTATATGTCTAATACTTGTCTTAAATTCACGATACTGGTAAACAAGTGGGTATCCAATCCTGCTGCTTGACCTGCTTCGATATCAATCGGTCGATCACCAATGACAAGACCTGAGCTAATCTGATACTTTTCTCTTAAATAAATCATGGACTCAGGGTTTGGCTTTCTCTTAAAGCCTGAGCTAGAAGTCACTACTTCCGTAAAATAGGTTGTTATAGAAGTTTTTTCTAAAATTTCTAAGACCTGATTATTTCGATGAGAGACCAAAAAATGACGTCCACCTTGTTTTGAAATGTCTTCCAATAGGTCAGAAACTCCTTCAAACAAAATCGGGTGTTCAAGCTCTCTGGCTTCATTTTCCTTGTATTTTTCTAAAAAATTCTCTAAATTGGGAGCGAATATCTCAATCGCAAAAGGAGTAGAAACCTTTAAAGCCTGATAGACACTGTCATGGTCTTGTGTGATACCATACAATGCCAATGTTTCAACAAATGCAGCTGTTGAAGTTTCATAATTATCCAGTAAAGTTCCACCTAAATCCCAGATATAATCGTGATATTTCATACCCTTCATTATAGCATTTTTTTATGAAAAAAGCGATGATTTCCCTGATTTTTCCACATAAAAAACGAGAGAATAACTCCCGTTTTACTGATTTTTACCAAAGACATCTCGATAGAGCATTCCTGTTCGTAAACTCTCTGCGTCCCCTCCTAGTTGCTCCACCAACTCGTAGGCAAAGGCAAGAGCTGTCGAAGGGCCTCGACTGGTTGTCAAATGACCATCTACCACTACTGTTTCCTTTACATATTGACCATCAAGGATTTGCTCTTGAACGCCGTCATAACAAGTGTACTGCTTGTTTTTCAATATCCCTGCTTGATTGAGGGCAATTGGCGCAGCACAAATAGCTGCCAGTTTCTTCCCTTCTCGTTCGAAGCTTTGCAACTCTTGAATCAAGGCCTGATTGTCTCGCAAATGTACAGAACCAGGCATGCCGCCAGGAAGGACAATCATGTCATAGTCTGATAAATCACCATCAAAAACACGATCTGCACTTACTTGGATTGCATGCGACCCCATCACTTGCTTTTCAAAACCAACCATATCACAAGTAATATTGGCACGACGCAAGATATCTACAACTGTCAAAGCTTCAATTTCTTCAAAGCCCTGAGCTAACATAACTGCTACTTTAACCATGATTTTCTCCTTATTTAATTTGTTTTAATACAACCTTTTTCCGTTTGAATGGGACTTTTCCGCTCTTTTCTTCAGCTAGATTAGTCTGGTAACTCATCGATAAAAGCAAGCCAACACCAATCAAATTACTGATAATAGCCGATCCTCCTTGCGAAATGAAAGGCAGTGGAATCCCGGTCAAAGGAAGCAAGCCCGTTACAGCACCGATATTCTCAAAGATGTGGAAGAGCAACATCATAATCAAACCTGTGGAAATATAGGTGTAGAACTGGTTATTTGATTTGAGAGTAATCTTCAACATACGATAAATGAGCATGAGATAAAGGGCGATAACAAGGACAGAGCCAATAAAGCCAAAATCTTCTGCAATGACCGTGAAAATCATATCCGACTCTCGAACTGGGATAAGCAGATTCGAAGCATTAAAACCTTGACCAAATAAACCACCGCTCCCAATGGCAATCTGCCCTTGAGCCTGCTGGTAAGTCGTTGTTTGGGCAAACTCAAAGGGATTGAGCCAAGCCAAAATCCGATTGATTTGGTAGGTCGGCATTCCAATCTGGTGAAGAAAAGCCCTTCCGTCCTTGCTAATAAAGATGGCTAAGAAACCAGCAACTCCTGTTACAGCAGTCACAAATACTGGGATAATAATTTTCCAAGAAACCCCTGATAATAAAACGATTCCTGAGAAAATGGCTACAAAAACCAAAGCTGTCCCCAAGTCACTTTGAAGTGCTAAAAGAACTAGTACTGGAATAGTAAAGAGAATCATCCAGAAAATCAACAAAAAGTCCAGTGGAACTGTGCGTCTCCATTCCTTATGTTTTTTTGTAAATTGGACAATCACACGGGCCAACATGAGAATATAGGATATCTTCATAAATTCTGACGGTTGGAATAGGGTAATTCCATTTATTGATACCCAGTTTTTGGCACCCGTTGATGCAACTAGGCTTGGATTATAAAAGACAATCGGCAAGACCATAAGTCCCAAGCCTAAAATATACAGAAAGGGGGTCACTTTCCAAAGAAATTCTGTATTAAAGAGCATGACGATAAAACCAATCACAAGCCCCAAGGCGATCCAGGCGACCTGCTGCCCTAAAATGGGCAGAATATTATTTGGATAATCATGACTAACGGCTATATAGATAGCCACCACACCGATGACCAGTAGAAAAAATACTGGCAATAGCAAACTATAATCGACTCTAGAGTCGAGAGAACGTTTCATATACACTAACCTTATACTTTCATACAATACTATTTATCAAAGTTCATTTAAAAATTTATCAACAGCTTCATCAACTTCGGATCGAGAGACGGTTTTAACAGTCGCTTCTTTTGCTAGAGAAGTCACTATTTGCTTGCCGTATCGTTTTCCGACAATTCTCCTATCCAAAATAAGAGTTAAAGAACGTTGGTGTTCACGTCTCATACTTCTTCCCAAAGCCTGTTTTAAACGAATAATAGCCATTGGCAATTGATAATCATAAAAGGCATTTTTCCCTTCTTGAATTAGTTCCTGATTGATCTTTTTCGTCAAGGGCTCTTGAGGATTTTGGAAAGGAAGTCTTGGTACAACTTGAATTACAAAAGGATGACTTGAAAAATCAACTCCTTCCCAGAAACTTGCTGCGCCAAGCAGGATTTGTTGTTCACCTTTTTCAAAGCGTTTCTTTAGCTGATGAACATCCCCATTTTTATACTGGGCCAAGTGGCTAACTGGAAGTAAATCCGATACTGCTAGAAGCATGTCTTTAGCGGTAAAGAGAACCAAAATCGGTTGCTGGAAAGCTTGAACTCCCATCAGTAAATCAGCTACCTCTTGGGCATAAACTTCTAAGGAAGTTTCTGTTACTAGAGGAAAATCTTTGACCAAGACCACTTCTTGATCCTGTTTTTTACAAGCTTCAATCTTAACAAATTTAGCTTCGGGATAGCCTAACAGGTCTGCCAAAGAAACTCTTTGACTAATCTCAAGAGTGGCCGACACTCCCAAGACTTGACATGAATCAGGCACTAAGGAAGATAGAAGAATACGGCCTGATTTCGTAGAAGAAATCTGAATTTTCTTTTGACTCGTTTCAGTTGCTTCAAGCCAGTAATCTCGGTCAGCTGTAAAATAGCGAACCAGCTCCTCAAAGCCTTCTACCTCTAATTCTGAAAAATACTGATGGAGATTGACCAGAGAATCTAAGATATTTTTCCTAGATTTTCCAGACTGAAATTGTTCTATCAAGTAGAAGCACTCAAAGCGAATACTTTCTAGTATTCGTTGTTGGACCTTATTTTGCTCCTCCAGTAGAGCCTTATCAAGCAAATTGATAATAGACTGGATATCGTAGGTCTCTTGAAGCAGATTTTCTAGAGCTAACAAAATCTTTTGAACTTCATCAATAATCAATAAACGGTCACTGACAAATTCAGGATTATCTTCCAGTCTAGTTACAAGATAGGCATGATTGGTCACTAAAAGCTTGCAGGTTTGTGCCCTTTCTTGACTACGTTTCCAAAAATCTTCCGTCACAAATAAGCTATGAGATGATAAATTCCCATCATGACAAAGATCTGTCAGAAAATGTTGGTAACGGTAGAGTTGCCCAATTTCATCCAAATCTCCTGTTTCTGTCTCTGTCAACCAGACCAAGAGTTGCATTTTAAAACGTCTAAATAAGCGATTTTCATCATTTTCCTGCAAGGAACGATAAAAGGTATCCAACTTCAGATAATTGTGTGGTCCCTTTAAAGAATGAATATCTGTATGAAATACTTCCTTGAGACGTTTACCTTCTTCTTCCATGATTTGATTTTGAAGAATCTTTGTCGGAACACTAAGGACAATCTGACGATTTTCCACTTGGGACAAAGCGGGTAAGAGATAGCCATAAGTTTTCCCAATCCCAGTCGGCGCTTGAATCAGAGAGACAGGCTCATCTTTCAATAGCAAGCCAACCTCTTTAGCAAAACTTTCTTGTTCCTCCCTCACTTCAAGGTTCAACAAAGAAATATTTTTAGAAAAATCTTGAGATAGTTTTCGTAGCTCCAGGGGAGCTGTAGTTTTCTTGAAATACAGTCCTTGAACTTGGACCAAGTTTGGTGAACTCAGGATAGATTGACTTCGATAAATTTCTTCAATAACCAGATAGGACTCATATAAGAGAGCATCAGCCATTTCCAGCAAGCGTTCCAAGAGACCTTTAGGAAGTTGGGCCATCTTTTCCCGTAGAAATAAGAGTAATTCAGCAGTAGCTTGGGCATCTGAAAGGGCTGTGTGAGCGTGCTTAAGAGGAATTCCTAATTCCTGACACAAAATCGGCAAACTATATTTTTCCAGTTCTGGGAAAAAGACTTGAGCCAATTCGACCGTGTCCACACGAAGATTTCTTAGTTCATAGCCTTCAAAAAATAAATTCTCCGCCAAGAGATTAGCATCAAACTGAACATTATGGGCTACAAAAATCCCATCCTCCACCAAGTCAAAGATTTTTCTAGCAACTTGCGAAAAATCAGGTGCTTGCGCCAGACGTTGGTCTGTCAATCCTGTCAGTTCTTTGATATGAGCATCTAAGGGTTCATGTGGATTGACATCCGTCGTATAGTGATCGACGATTTTTCCGTCCTCAATCACAACAATTCCCACTTGGATAATTTTAGCCTTACTACCTGTGCTAGTTGCCTCTAAATCCACCACAACATAGCGATTACCAATCGTTTTCATTATAAAAAATTATACCAAAAAAAGGGCCATTTGGCACCTGCAAACATAGGATAATTTTCAAACTCAAGAAGGTTACTTGCCTTAAAAATCCCAGCAAACAGAGCATCCTAGCCTACTTATTTTTTTGAAAATATTGGAGAATAAGAAAAATTGAGAGAAGAAATATTTGCATCTTCCTTCTCTCAACGAATCATTTACTTTATTTAACCATGTCAGGATCGTAATCATAAAATCCTGTATCAAGGAAACGGTTTTTAGGATGTAACTTGCGCACTTCTTCATCCAGCAAGAAGGCTTGGTCATGACTAAAGTTGCCCTCTTGGATCAAGCTACGCGCTTGGATAAAGAGTTTTGCAATCTCAACAAAGTTCTGACCAGGTGTATAGAGACCTTCTAATTTCCAGTGAGTAAAGCCATGCTCCACCAATTCTGTTAATTTGGTCATCAAATCAAGGTCATTGTTGGCAAAGATGTGGGTACCATGATTGTCTTCAAAAATAGAATAGTGGCTCTCTGGGTCACTTGGCTCAGCCAAGAAGAGGTCACGCTTGCGAGTCTTTTCATCATCAATATGCGTAAAGTTATAGTAGTTTTGCAAGAGCGGACGTTTAGAATGATGGATGACACTAGCACCGTAAACCAAAACTTCAGCAGGAATTTCCAAAATCTCTGGCATTTTGAAAAGTTCAGCTGATGGAATTTCACGCGCCAAAACAGCCTCAGATGCGCCAGCCTTTTGTCCCCAGAAGTTGATCTGACGACTGCTTGTCACCATAGTTGAAGCATCATAAATGGTCTTAAATGAATAACCATCGCGGTTGACTACGTAAAAGACACCTGCATCCCCAATCGTAATGTAGTCTGTCTTGATTTCTTCCAAAAAGTCTAAGAAAGGTTTGATACGGTCCATCATATCTTGGTGCATGAGGGCATTGACTGCAACAATCAATTCCTTATCAGCATCATGAACCAGCTTAGCGATTTCACGCAATTGGTCATGACTAAAGGTTGTTGGCAGACGAAGGCCAAAATCTTTCTCACCGACATAGATACGGTCTACGCCAGCTTCGAGCAGTTGTTTAACTTGTTCAATACTTTCAGCAGTTGCTGTAATGATAATCTTTTCCATAAGAAAAATTATACCACATTTCTCAAAAATCAGCTATGCTTTGAAAATGAAAAGGGACTTTATTCTTTTTGTAACCTTTCTGTAATAATTCTCTGCTGAAAAAATGATAAAATAGGTATGTACTGTTAAGGAGAGAATCATGCCCGTAAGAAAATTACAATCCTATGAGGTAGACTATCAAGAAGAATTAAACCAGCAACTTCCTCATTATCAAGCTTATACACCTGAAGCACAAACTGATAGCAATCTCAAAGAAATTTTATTTTTTGTCAATATCGCTGTTTTTTGTATCTGCATTGCCATCTTTAGTTTTATCTTTTTATCATTAAAATTAACAACTGTGCTCGCCTTACCTGCAGCAATAGTATCCAGCTTACTTGTTTTAAAAGTCCAACGCTCTGTTATCAAACGAAAACTTAAAAAATAAACATATCGCCCCATCCGGAGCGATATGTTTATTTTTTCTTTTTAGATGGTGTGTGGATGGCAATCTTCACTTCAAAGATTGTTCCCTTGGGTTTATTATCTTTAACAGTAATGGTTCCTTTTAAGGCGTCTACAATTTGCTTGGCCAGAGATAATCCTAAACCAAAACCACCTTTTTGTCGGGTTCTAGCCTTATCAACTCGATAAAAGCGGTCAAAAATTTTCTTCTTATCTTCTGTCGAAATACCGACTCCATTATCAGAAACAAGTAAATACAGATTGCGATCGGTCGCCGAGATAAGAAAATCAATTTCACCATCCTCTTCAGTATACTTGACAGCATTATCAAATAGGATAGTCATCAACTGCTTCAAGAGAAGCTGATCTGTGACAATCGTGCGATGGATCCGATTTTCAAAACGGAAGACACGATCATTTTCCGAAGCAATCATCTCATAGTTTGTGAAAGTCGTATTAAAAAAGCTAGTTGGAACTTCTGCAAGTTCTGGCTTAATCCCATCATCTCTACGAGCTAAGTTCAGCAAGTTTGTCGTCAAAAAACGCATATTTCGGACTTCTTCCAAGCTCGATGCAATGCTTTCACTCACATCCATAATGGTAGCTTCTGGCTTACGAAAAAGGGTCTCTAAGCGATTTTGCAAAACTGCGAGTGGAGTTCGTAACTCATGACTGGCATTTTCCACAAAGGACTGTTGCTTCTGCATGCTCTCAAGCAGGGGCCTAACACTAACCCTAGCTAGATAGAGACTGGCAAGCAAAGACAAAATCCAGAAACTTGCCATCACAATCACAATCAATTTCTCATGCTTTTGACTGGCCTGCTCTAACTGACTGGTATTTATCAAGACAGCAGCATACTTGATATTGGTTGAAACCGAACTAATATTGGTTTCCATCAAAATCATACGATAGATTTCTTCCTGCCCATAGCTATTAAAAACCTGAATCTGATAGATATGGCCTAGTTCTTTCTTTTCTAACTTAATCTTATCCAAGCCCAAAAATCGATTTCCAGAAAGAAGTTGAGTAAAGTTCTTATCAAAGAGAATGACTTCCGTATTGGAACTGACATTGGGTTTTATCTCAGTCTTGCTAGTATCTGTAGCGGCATTTTCTAAATCTTTAATCTCTTCTGTTGCCCTATTTACTGCCAGCTGAATAACTGCTTGAGGATTTTCACTCAGTCCGTGGAGCTTATCATCCACCGAAGTATAAAGACTCGAATGCATGACTTGTAAAATAATCAGAGTCATGGTAGAGAAAATCAGAGTGAAGACACCAAAGTTGCGGATAAAATAACTAAAGTCATCCGCACACCATGTTTTTTTTAGTTTACTGAACATCTTTTAAAATATACCCAACACTGCGCAAGGTTTGCAAATTCTCTGCAAAAGTGGTTCCTTTTAATTTCTTACGGACTTTTGAAACATAAACTTCGACAACCGAAATCGTTGTATCACTATCAAATCCCCATAGACGATCAAAAATCTGAGTCTTAGGCAAAATAACATTTTGATTTTGAAGGAAATAAACTAATAAATCAAACTCTTTCCCCAGCAATTCGACAGGAGTATCTTCGACTTTAACGGTATTGGTTGACAAATTAACCACAATATTTCCATAAGTCAAGGTATTTTCATTAAACTTACCTGAACGTTTGAGAAGGGCTTGAATCCGCATTTTGAGTTCTTCTAGGTAGAAAGGTTTAGTCAGATAATCATCTGCTCCCAGTTCAAATCCATGTCCCTTGTCATCCAAACTTTCCTTGGCAGTCATAATCAGAACTGGAGTCGTAATCCCCTTTTCACGCAATTCTTTCAAGACTTGGAAGCCATTTTTTTCAGGTAACATCAAATCGAGCAAAATCAAATCATAGACGCCACTTTCAGCTTCATAGAGACCTTCTTCTCCATCAAATACCTGCATGACATCCGCAAAATCGTCTAAAAAGTCAAATACTGAATTTGACAGGCCTAGGTCATCCTCAACTAATAAGATTTTTATCATGAGAAACTCCTCCTTATTAAAACCATTATACCAAATTTGCCTTAAAAAAAACTCAACTCTCTGCATTTTACATGAGATAGCTGAGTTTTCTTTTTATTTTAGGCTTGTTTATGCATTTCCGTATTGAAGAACGACTGCTTCCACTGCAGCTTTTTCACGGTTAATCAAGTCAACACGCGCTGCAATTTCCTTGATTCCCATACCGATGTTACGGCTAAGAGCAAGGTCAGAAAGTTGTGGCTCAAAGAATTCCTTGTACTCTGCCAAGCGTTGCTGAGTCTTAAATACGTGTGCAGGAAGGATAACAAAGCTATCAAAGCTCATATCTCCACCAAGGGCTGCCTTAATCCAAGCCCAGTTTTCACGCGCCCAAGACCAAGCTGTTTCCTGAGTTGCTTGATGACCTAAGAATTGGTAATACCAAGCAGACAAGTCCTGCGGTTTGACCACAAATTTGTCCTTCCAAGAAGCAATCAAGGTTTGGATATTGTCCGCATCTTTACTATAGGCAAGAGCTGCTGCCAACTGACGTTTAAAGACAGCATCTGTTGCGTGAGTATAAGTATCAAGATAAAGTGCTAACAAGTCTTTAGTCTCATGATGTTTCATCTCATTGATCAGAACTTGTGAGCGAATTGCTGCTGGGAGTCCTGCAAGATTCTCCTTGTGAGCCGCGAAGATTTGGCTAGCGACTTGGCTAGCTTCTGCATCATTTGAGCGAATCATCATAGAAATGGCTAACTGACGAACCAATTCATCCTCATCTGATTCTCCGTCTTTAGCTTCAAAACCAAGACGGTCATAGTTGTGACGAGCCAATTTAGCAACCAAGGCTTTGAAGGCTATTTCAGCTTCTGTTCCTTCATCGATAAAGCGCTCGAGGGCAGAAATTACTTGAGAAATGGCTGAAACGACAAGGTAAGATTCTTCCTTAGCAAGTTTATCAAGGACTGGGAGCAAGTCAGCATAAGAAATGTGCCCTGCTTCAGCAAGCAAACGACGTTCTTGAACGATTTGAAGTTTACTTGTGTTATCAAGATTAACTAGGTCAGCAAGAACTGCATCCAACAAGTCTCCTTGATAGTCGGTAATGTAGTGGGCTGTATTTTCAGTATTGAAACGAAGAGCTCCGTCATTTTCAGCAAGAAGAGCTGCGTAGCCTGGAATTTCGATGCTTTCAGTTTCAAGTGTATCTGGCAAGCCTTTCCAGTTGCTATTGAGTGGCACAACCCAGAGACGGTTCTTGTCTTCGTTCTCACCGATGAAGAATTGTTTTTGTGAAATCTTCAAGACATCATTTTCAACTTTGACAGTAAGAACTGGGTAACCAGGCTGTTCTAACCAAGAATCCATAAAGGCTGCGACATCACGTCCTGACGCTTGACCAAGGGCATCCCAAAGGTCACGACCAATTGTATTGCTGTACTGATGTTTTTCAAAGTAGGCATGTAAACCTTTGGCAAAATCGGCATCACCTAGCCAACGGCGAAGCATGTGCATGAGGCGACTTCCTTTGGCATAGACGATAGCTCCGTCAAAGAGCGTATTGATTTCATCTGGATGTTTAACTTCGACGTGGACAGACTGAACGCCATCAGTAGCGTCACGTTCAAGAGCAAGAGGTACTCCACCTGTTTGGAAATCTTCAAAGATATTCCAGCTTGGTTCAATAGCATCCACACAGACGTACTCCATCATGTTAGCAAAGCTTTCATTGAGCCAAAGGTCATCCCACCATTTCATAGTTACGAGGTTACCAAACCATTGGTGAGCCAATTCATGGGCAACAACAAGGGCAACTTGTTGACGGCTAGCAAATGTAGAGTTCTCATCCACAACCAAGTAAACTTCACGGTAGGTCACCAGACCCCAGTTTTCCATAGCACCAGCTGAGAAATCAGGAAGGGCGATATGGAGAGATTGAGGAATTGGGTACTTAACTCCATAGTAATCTTCGTAAAACTCGATAGAGCGAACAGCGATATCCAGTGAGAAATCAAGATTTGAAAGTGGATGTGCTTTGGTTGAGTAGACACCTACCAGGGTACCGTTTTTAGTTTTAGCCGTCACACCTTGCAAATCACCCGCAACAAAGGCTAACAAGTAAGAAGACATGCGAGGTGTTGTCTCAAACTTCCAGATACCTGTTTCCTTACGGTTTTCAACATCGATTTCTGGCATGTTAGACAAGGCCAATTCATCTTCTGCTTGGTCAAAACGTAGAGAGAGGTCAAAAGTTGCTTTGGCTTCTGGCTCATCCACACATGGAAAGGCTTCGCGCGCAAAATGGCTCTCGAACTGAGTAGACAAGACTTCCTTCTTGACTCCATCAACTGTGTAATAAGAAGGGTAAATCCCTGTCATGTTGTCTGTGATTTTACCAGAAAAGGTAAGAACCACTTCAACTTGACCAGCCTCAGCCAATTCGATATGAAGGGCTTCATTGTCATGGTCAACTGTAAATGGACGAGCTTGACCTGCAACTTCTACAGAAGCGATTTCCAGGTCTTTTTGGTGGAGGGAAATACGGTCACTCTGTGCTTGACCAGTGATGGTCACCTTCCCTGAAAACGTCTTGGTCTCACGACTCAAGTCTAAAAATAAATCATAGTGTTCAGGAACAAATTGCTTAATAAAATGTTCAACTGCTTGCATAGTTTTCTCCTATTCTAAGTTTAAGAGCTAGAGCTCTTCTTCAAACAAACTTATTATATCATGTTTTGTCTAAGAAAAAAGGATTGGACAGCGATTTCTAAAACTTTCTTCCGTCTAACAGTCTACAGGGGGTAGACCTTGCGAAATTCTTCTAAAACAACCTTGCTGTCAGGTGTAAAAGTCTGTCCTGCCTCCCTCAGCCACTCGGCGAAACAATCCTCATGAACCTGACGCCAATAGGCTAAAGATTTGTCACCTTCCCCTTCTTTAAAGGCATGATCAGCAGAAACTTGATTGAAGGGTTCAACAGAAACCTTTGTAATTTCGACAATACAGACAGCTTGATCTTGGCTATTTAAAATGACATCGAAGGTCCCTTCTTGCGGAAGGGGTTCATCTTCTAGTGCGTAGAGGTCGTAGGCTGAAGCTGTTGCTGTCTTTTCTCCTTTTAAAACCAAATCTGCCAAGAGATCGGCTTCCACTCCAAAAGCCCAAGCATCGATTTCATCTCCGATAGAAGGATTGATTTGTTTGTATTTATTCCACATTTCTTGCGGTGTCATGGGTTTCTCCTTTGTAATTTTTTACTTTCTTCTTTTACACGTTTGAGGTGGTCTGGATGGTCAATTTCTAAATCAAAAATCTCCGGAATAGAGCTGTAATGGAGAATGCATTCGATATCCATCTGATTTATTTTTTGTATGAAAGAAGTATTCAGATAGCCTGCTACAGCAAAATCAATCTTTTTCATCCTTACTTTATCCTGCATATCTCTTAGCATATCTAACATTATTGGACTTTCCATATCATGCCATTGACTGTTTCTCACGGTCGCAAAAACAAAAGAAGTCAAATCATTCATTCCAACTACAATCTTTGAAATGCCCGTTTCCAGTATCCTATCCAAGTCAAAATACGCTGACGGTAATTCAATCATCGTTCCGACTTTCCCAGTAAAACCATGCTGATGTAATACTCTAATAGCTTGCTTTAATTGATCGGCATCATTGACAAAAGGAAAAATAACAGACAGATTGGGATTGGTTTGATAAACTTCTGTAACGACATTTGCCTCAGCCTGAAATTCATCCGAACACGCTAGTAAACGTCTAGTTCCTCTATAACCAAACAAAGGATGACGTTCATCAAAATACTCTTTAGTTCCCTCTAAACAATTGGCTTCTGTATTCGTTAATTCTGAAAAACGATACCAGACCTCTTCATCCGAGTACAAGGAACAAATAGTGTCTAGATAATCTTTTACAAATTGCTGACAACTTGATAACAGGATGTTTTGATTGAGCTCTCTCAATAAATATTCCCCACGAATCATGCCAACATGATGAAATAGTTGTGGGTAAACTTTTTCATCAAGTTTTTCGCCACTAAGAGCAAGTTGATTTTTCATCATTCACCTTCCAATTCATGTAAGAAGTATTGCCCAGTTCTGGAAATCCTAATAACTCTGCTTTGACCTTCAAGACTAATAGCGATGCATTTCTTCTGTAATCTCTTGAATATCCATCCAAACATATCCCAGTGAATCATTCGCACCATCAGATACAGCTTCCGAAATCGTAACTTGAGGTGCACTCTCATTCATTTCAACATCATACAAGGCCATGATATGGTGAACCATAAAATTTTTTAACTCTTCCCTGACGAAAACATCGTAGATTCGAGGATTAGAGTAGCTTCTAACAGTAAATCCCGTCTCTTCCATAACTTCTCTAGTCAGCGTTTCCGTCAGTCCTTCACCAAGTTGCTGACTGCCTCCAGGTAGATCATACCGATGTTGATAAGGGCCTCTCGTTTTTTCAATGCAGAGTAACTTCCTATTTTCAAAGCAAACAGCGTAGACTCCAAAGTGTCTTTTGATTTCCATCAGATCCTCCTACTTCAAAGACCAGCCACCATCTATTGTCAAAATTTGTCCCTGCATGGCAGATGCCTTTCCACTGGCCAAAAAGAGACTGACTTCTGCCACTTCCTCTGGTTCTATCCAACGTTTGATGGGTGTTTCACTAGCCACCCAGTCAGCCAATCCACCTGGCTCAAAATCTGCAGCGGTCATAGCTGTCTTGACTGCTCCTGGAGCAAGCCCAAATACCTGAATCCCAGCTTCTGCATAGTCTAGAGCCAACTGCTTGGTAAAGCCTGCCAAGGCGTGCTTCGAAGAAGTATAGGCGTGTCCACCGCCACCTGCTAGGCTAGAAGCGATGGAGCACATATTGATGATGATTCCCTTTTTATTTTCCAACATTTGTGTCAAATAAAATCGAGTCAACTCTACTGGAGTCACGTAGTTAATTTCAAAAATTTCTTGAATTTCCTGCGCTGTCTGTTCCAACAGTGGTTTATAATCATCCAAAACTCCAGCAGTATTGCACAAAATATCCACCTGTGGACACCAGTCAAAAATAGGCTCCAAGCCCAAGGTCAAATCTCTCTGTAAAAAGTGGAAATCACCCTGTAAGAGTGGATATTCACCTTGGTCAACTCCATAAACTTGATAGCCCTTCTCTAAAAAGAGGCTAGCTTGAGCCAGACCAATTCCTGAACTAACGCCTGTAATGAGTACACATTTAGTCATGCACTTCTACCCAATCCGTCGCCAAAACATCACAAGGTGTCGGACTCCACATGGAAAAACCTTCTCCTTCTCCAGACACGTTGATTAGGAAATAGGGCGTCACTTCAAGTGCAATCCCGTTTTGTTCAATAGTATCAAAGAGTTGGACATAGTTTTCAGCGCCTCCCCAACCAGTTCGTACATATTTTTTCTTAGCCTTTAACCCAGGCAGCATTTCTTCAAATGTCATATTTTTCTCCTTTGATTCTACATTCTTCATTTAATTATAACAAAAAAACCGCTTTACAACGGCTTTTTGACCGTGATTTATTTACATCTGCTTCTACTTATGGCAAATTATTCCCTGCTGCAAGATAAATTTCATACCATTCTTTTCTTGTTAAATTAAAGTTTGTCGCTTGGCTAGCTTCTATCAAATGCTTAGGATTTGTTGTACCTACGACTGCCTGCATTTTGGCTGGGTAGCGTAATATCCAAGAAATAGCAATAGTTGAAGAAGTTACTCCATATTTAATAGCTAAACGCTCAAGTACTTGATTTAAAGCTTGAAATTTCTCATTGCCAACAAAATTCCCTCTAAAATACCCGAATTGTAAGACAGACCATGCTTGAATGACCACATCGTGTAATTTGCAATATTCAAAAATGCTGCCATCTCGCATAGCTGCTTGACTATCTTCCATATTAACATGAAAACCTGATTCGAATCCTGGAGTAAAAGCCGCACTCAATTGTAGCTGATTAACAGTTAGCGGCTGCTTGACATCTTTTTTAAGCAACTTCATCATCATAGGATTTTGATTAGAAACTCCAAAATTTCGAACCTTACCTTGTTTATAAAGGAGATCAAAGGCTTCTGCTACTTGGTCAGATTCCATCAAAGCATCTGGTCGATGAAGAAGCAAGCTATCTAGATGATCAATCTTCAATCTTTGCAAAATACCGTCTACTGATTTTATAATATAGTCCTTAGAAAAATCAAAATAGGTAAATTCTTCAATGCGAATGCCACATTTTGACTGAATCCACATCTCTTCTCTTAAATCTGGACGATTTTTTAGGACAAGACCTAACAGTTCTTCACAACGACCACGACCATATATATCAGCCAAGTCGAAAGCATTGATTCCAACAGAAAGTGCTGTTTCTACAAGCTCTTCAACTTCTTTTACAGACTTATCTTCTATTCTCATCATTCCGAGAACAATTTCTGATAATTCTTTATCATCTTGACCAAGAGTTATGTATCTCATCAAATTTTTCTCCTTAAATTTCTAACATTCTTCTCTTCATTATAACAAAAAACCGCTTTGTAACGGCTTTTTGACTATATTTCACTCCATTTTATCTTCTTAAACCCACGGAACAAGACAAAGATTCCAATAAAGAGAACTGCTAAAGGAATAATCTTTGTGAGGAAAACATTTGAAATGCCCATCCACGCATAATAACGGAGCAGAGAGCCTACAATAAGATGGGCAACAATCATACTGACAAAGGGACGAAAGACCGCTTCTTTCCAATTCCAAATACTGATGACTAGAGAAAGCGTAAAGACAAGGAAACTATACCAGGGAGCAGGAAGATAAAAGGCTCCTTCTTGTATGAAACTTCCTATTCCTACATATCCTAGAACAACTAGCAGAACTATAGTCCCAACGACAACATAAGTGCCAATTTTCATCTTAGGATAATCTTGGACTAGCCCCCAACGTAAGATTGTGGCCACAAGTCCAAAACCAATCAGAAAAAGAAGAAGTTGCCCTAAAAATGTGAGCAAATTGACTGTTAAGAGAGGACCTTTAGAAAAATCACTTAGTAGTTGATAATAACGTAATACCGCTAGGACAAGAATTGGCGTCAAAAGGGACTCCTTGATAGAACTACGTGGCGCTTCCTTGAGCATCTCTTTCATTAATTTTTTAGGATCCTTACCTAGATAATCCTCTGCACTCATGCCATCTCGTTCTGCTTCTGAGAAATCTAACATCATCAAATAAATCTGCTCTCTGAGATAGTCCTCATCATAGAGAAATCCAGCAAGATTAAAACTATCCCACAGTTCCTCAAAATACTGCTGATTCTCCTCAGAAAACTCATGCAGCAAAGCGCTTGTTTCTTCGTAATACTTCATTTTCTTCATGGTTTAACCCCCATTCTTAATTCCTTCTACTTTTTGACTCAAATCGTCCCATTGTTGCCAAAAGACCGAGACACGCTCTTCTCCTTCTTTAGTTAACGAAAAATACTTCCGATCTGGACCATCTGGCGACGGACGCATGTCGCCTCTTATCCATTGATTTTTTTCTAACTTTTGCAACAAAGGATAAATAGTTCCCGGAACAATGGTGTCAAATCCAGCCTCTCGCAAAGTTTGAACCAACTCATAACCATATCGCTCTTTTTGACCAATCATATCCAAGACACAACCTTCAAGAACACCTTTTAATAGTTGAGTTTCCTTCATCACTTCTCCCTTCTAATCTATTTTGTAATACCTACTAGTAGCTCCACCTATAGTATACTACTTCTATACTAGTTTGTAAAGCATAATAGTTAATACTCTTCGAAAATCTCTTCAAACCACGTCAGCGTCGCCTTACCGTATGTATGGTTACTGACTTCGTC
>NZ_VMMI01000030.1:0-625 GCF_013277125.1 Streptococcus sp. 4094
CCCTGTCATTCTTACCGATAATGGTGGAGAGTTTGCCAGGGTTGATGACATCGAAATGGATGTGCGAGGAGAGAGTAAACTCTTCTTTTGTGACCCTAATCGCTCTGACCAGAAAGGGAGAATTGAGAAAAATCACACGCTGATTCGCGACATTCTACCTAAAGGAACTTCTTTTGACAATTTAACTCAAGAGGACATCAATCTCGTCTGCTCTCATGTCAACAGCGTCAAACGTGCTGCTTTGAATGGAAAGTCAGCTTATGAACTCTTTGCCTTTACTTATGGAGAAGAAATTCCTAAGCTTCTCGGCATTTCTAAAATACCTGCAGAAGACGTCTGTCAGTCTTCTAAATTACTCCAACATAAGTTCTAAAAACTAACCTAAAACCCTATTCAAACGTCTCACACTAACTTCCACCATAGCGGAACTTAATCTGAAACGCTTTCAGATAAGAGGATTTTGTGCGCTCTTTTTTTCGATTCATTTTGGCTACAAAAGCAATAAAATCAAGCATTAGTAAAACCAGTGGAACTTACCCTGACATGGATTTCCACTGGTTTTTACAATTTTTATCAGATTAACTTCCACTTCTACTAGCGGTGGAACTTAGTTTGGGAATTTACC
>NZ_VMMI01000031.1:0-49235 GCF_013277125.1 Streptococcus sp. 4094
CTTCTAAAACATTGATAGAAATTACTTTGACTTTCCTGACTGATTTGTTCAGTTCTTATTTCATTCATATATGCTATGCATTAACCGATAGCGGATACCTACGGAGAACTTGCCACTCAGATGTAGGACCTGCCCATCATACAAAAAAACAGACTTCATCCCACAAAGAGATAAAATCTGTTACTATTTTCTACACGATATTTCCTAATTTTTAATCCAGCAGTTGGTCTGCCTGACTGATGGCTCGCTCGGGGTGCTGGGTAAAGGGTTTGTTCCCGAAAAACTCCAACCATGGTTTACGAACCTCGTCTTTGCTGGTTTCTCTGTATTTTTCAATTCTTATTTATAATGGTCTTTCAATAATTCTTCAAACTCAGAGACAGTCACGCCTAATTGCTGACTGGCAACCTCGGAAGTCAGAAGTCCTTGACGGACCATATCTAGGAAGGCAAAAAGTTTTCCACGCTCTAGACCTTGTTCAATCCCTTCAGCTCGTCCACGTTCAAGACCACGCTCTAAACCTTGTTCAATACCTTCTGCACGACCTCTCTCCAACCCTTTTTCTTCAGCTTGTTCCAAGGCATAGTCATGAGCGAGTAAGGCTTGTTCTTCTCGCATACGTAGTTGGCTAAACATTTTCCTGTCCTCCTCGGACCAGCTCTTGTAGTCCAGTAGTTGATCTGCTTGGCTGATGGCTCGCTCGGGTTCTTGGGTAAAGGGCTTGTTGCCGAAAAACTCCAACCATGGTTTACGAACCTTGTCTTTGCTGGTTTCTCTGTATTTTTTGAGTTCCAAGAACGCCATCTTGACCAGATGGTTTTCTTGTCCATTGTTTGTAATTGTTAAAATCTCACCTGTCGTGTCCTCGCGCATACTAAAGCTATGGAAAGCCAAGTCATCTGAAAAGTAATTGCTATCCACAATGGCAATTGCGTATACTGGTGCGATGTGTTTGTAGCTCTGGTGAGTATCTCCTTCACGTTGACGGATTTTTTCTAGGTTTTGATTGACCTGACTGCACAGGTAAGCCCATAGGCGATTGATGAAAAAATTCTGATGATGAACTTGAATTTCAATGATAACCTGTGTCCCATTGTCCAACTCTGCCAAAACATCTATACTGGTATAGAAATCCTGCGCCGAGTAGGGCAGGGAAGGCAAGACGTGAATGTTGCTTCCCTCCAAAATGGTCACATTTTTGGCTGGCAAGTCCAGCATATCGCGAATAAATTGACAAGTGATTTCTGGGTTGCTGAAAATTTTCTTAGCAACCAAGTCATTAGTTGGGCTAATGCCCGGATGTCTGAGAATCATCCTTTTCCTCCTTCTATTATAGCACATTTTTAAATCTAGGTTTACTAGATTCTCTGGCTCTATCTATTTATTCGTAAAAGAAAGCTTTTTTTCAGAAGAAAGCTAATCGCTTATTTGAAATTTTTTCCCCTCTGTTGGATAGTCCCGTCTATCTATGTTATAATGAAAGAAGGATTTAAAATCGGAAAAGGAGTATTTATGCTAAAATTAGGTGTCATCGGAACAGGTGCTATCAGCCACCATTTCATAGAAGCAGCCCATGCTAGTGGGAAATACCAGCTGGTCGCAGTCTATTCTAGAAAACTAGAAACTGCGGCAACCTTTGCTTCTCGCTATCAGAATATCCAACTCTTTGATCAAGTAGAGGACTTCTTCAAGAGCTCCTTTGATGTGGTCTATATTGCTAGCCCAAACTCCTTGCATTTTGCTCAGGCAAAAGCTGCCTTGTCTGCTGGTAAACATGTTATTCTTGAAAAGCCAGCTGTCACTCATCCACAAGAATGGCTGGATTTGGTTCAAACAACTGAAAAAAATCACTGTTTTATCTTTGAAGCAGCTCGCAATTACCATGAAAAAGCTTTCACTATCATCAAAAACTTTTTAGCGGACAAGCAAATTTTGGGAGCAGATTTCAACTATGCCAAGTATTCTTCCAAAATGCCTAACTTGTTGGCTGGACAAACACCAAATGTCTTCTCAGACCGTTTTGCTGGCGGTGCTCTCATGGATTTGGGGATTTATCCTCTCTACGCTGCCGTTCGCCTTTTTGGAAAAACTAATGACGCAACCTATCAGGCTCAAAAACTTGACAATAGCATTGACCTAAATGGAGATGGAATCCTCTTCTACACTGACTATCAAGTTCATATCAAGGCTGGAAAAAACATCACTTCCAATCTCCCTTGCGAGATTTATACGACAGATGGTACCTTGACTCTCAACAGCATCGAGCATGTCCGCTCAGCTATTTTTACCGACCATCAAGGCAATCAAGTCCAACTCCCTATCCAACAGGCTCCTCATACGATGACTGAGGAAGCCGCTGCATTTGCACACATGATCCAGCAACCAGACCAGACACTCTACCAAACTTGGCTGGAAGATGCAAGTTCAGTTCATGAGCTACTATATACCATGCGCCAGACTGCTGGCATTAGATTTGAGGCAGAAAAATGAAAACCAAACTACCGACTGAATGGCAAGAACTGAGTGACCAACTCGGTTTCCAAGAATTCACCCCCATTCAAACTCAACTATTTGAGCCCCTTCTTGCTGGAGAAAATCTTCTAGGAGTAAGCCCAACAGGAACAGGCAAGACCCTAGCTTATCTCCTACCAAGTCTTCTCAGACTACAAAAGAAAAAAGCCCAACAACTCTTGATTCTAGCACCAAATACGGAGCTTGCTGGACAGATTTTTGATGTATGTAAAACGTGGGCAGACGCTATCGGCTTAACTGCCCAACTCTTCTTATCAGGTTCGAGTCAGAAACGCCAGATTGAACGCCTAAAAAAAGGACCAGAAATTCTGATTGGAACCCCTGGCCGTATCCTTGAACTCATTAAATTGAAAAAAATCAAAATGATGAATGTGGAAACCATCATTCTAGATGAATTTGACCAATTGCTCGATGATTCTCAGATACACTTTGTCGAGAAAATTACTCACTACGCACCGCGTGACCACCAACTCATCTACATGAGTGCGACGGCCAAGTTTGACCAAGAAAAGATTGTGCCGAATACACGCACTATTAATCTCTCTGATCAAAAACTGGACAATATCCAGCATTTCTACATGCAGGTAGACCAACGTCACCGCGTTGATATGCTACGAAAACTGGCTCATGTTGAGGATTTCCGCGGACTAGTCTTCTTTAACAACCTGTCAGACCTTGGAAGTGCAGAAGAAAAATTACAGTATCGTGATATCTTGGCTGTTTCTCTAGCTAGTGATGTCAATGTCAAATTTAGAAAAGTCATCTTAGAAAAGTTTAAAGACAAGCAACTAACCCTGCTTCTTGCAACTGACCTTCTGGCTCGTGGAATTGATATCGATATCCTAGAATGCGTCGTAAACTTTGATGTCCCGAGAGATAGCGAAACCTACACACACCGTGCTGGCCGTACTGGCCGTATGGGCAAAGAAGGTTATGTTATCACTCTCGTCACTCATCCAGAAGAACTTAAAAAACTCAAGAAATTTGCGAGCGTACGTGAAATTGTCTTGAAAAATCAAGAACTCTATATTAAATAATCCCCCATTGCTCTATACACATCTAGTGTATGGAGCTTTTTCTGTAAGCAATTCAATTTTATACTCTTCGAAAATCTCCTTCAAACCGCGTCAGCTTCGCCTTGCCGTATGTATATGATACTGACTTCGTCAGTCTTATCTACAACCTCAAGACCATGTTTTGAGCTGACTTCGTCAGTCTTATCTACAACCTCAAGACCATGTTTTGAGCTGACTTCGTCAGTCTTATCTACAACCTCAAAACGGTGTTTTGAGCTGACTTCGTCAGTTCTATCTGCAACCTCAAGACAGTGTTTTGAGCTAACTTCGTCAGTTCTATCTACAACCTCAAAACAGTGTTTTGAGTAGCCTGCAGCTAGCTTCCTAGTTTGCTCTTTGATTTTCATTGAGTATTAGTTCAATATCTGAAAAAAAAAGAACCTTGCAAAGCAAGATTCTTTTAGTGTCTGACTTAAATAATTGTTCTTCTGGGAACTAAATCGAATTAAGCTTCGATTTCTGTAACCATACCTGAACCAACAGTACGTCCACCCTCACGGATAGAGAATGTAGTACCTTGTTCTACGGCGATTGGGTGGATCAACTCAACGTCGATTGTCACGTTATCACCAGGCATTACCATTTCAGTACCTGCTGGAAGTTCGATTGAACCTGTAACGTCAGTAGTACGGAAGTAGAATTGTGGACGGTAGTTGTTGAAGAATGGAGTGTGACGTCCACCTTCTTCTTTAGTAAGGATGTAGACTTCACCTTTGAATTTAGTGTGTGGGTTGATTGAACCTGGTTTAGCAATAACTTGTCCACGTTCGATTTCATCACGTTGAACACCACGAAGAAGGACACCTACGTTATCTCCGGCAAGACCTTCGTCAAGTTGTTTACGGAACATTTCAACACCAGTAACAACTGCTTTTTGAGTTTCTTCTTTGATACCAACGATTTCGATTTCGTCGTTGACTTTAACGATACCACGGTCGATACGTCCTGAAGCAACTGTACCACGACCAGTGATTGAGAATACGTCCTCGACTGGAAGAAGCAATGGTTTGTCAGTGTCACGTTCTGGTTCTGGGATGTACTCATCAACTGTGTTCATCAATTCCATAACGATGTCTTCGTATTTAGAGTCACCTTCAAGAGCTTTAAGTGCTGAACCTTGGATAACTGGAAGATCATCACCTGGGAAGTCGTATTCTGACAATAGGTCACGGATTTCCATTTCAACCAATTCAAGCAATTCTTCGTCGTCAACCAAGTCAACTTTGTTCATGAAGACGATAAGGTGTTTAACACCAACCTGACGTGAAAGAAGGATGTGCTCACGAGTTTGTGGCATTGGTCCGTCAGTTGAAGCTACTACAAGGATAGCTCCGTCCATTTGAGCGGCACCAGTGATCATGTTTTTAACGTAGTCCGCGTGTCCTGGAGCGTCGATGTGAGCGTAGTGACGTTTTTCAGTTTCGTACTCAACGTGCGCAGTGTTGATTGTGATACCGCGTTCGCGTTCTTCTGGAGCAGCATCGATAGACGCATAGTCTTTAGGTTGGTTAACTGATGAAGGCAAGCGACGTGCCAAAACAGTTGTGATAGCTGCAGTTAGGGTAGTTTTACCGTGGTCAACGTGTCCGATAGTACCAATGTTAACGTGTGGTTTACTACGATCGTATTTTTCTTTTGCCATTTGAGTAAAAGCCTCCAATAAAATATATTTTATAGATAGACAGTAGGCAATACAGTCTAACTTTCCTTACTATTTTATCAAATTTCAGCTAAATTGCAAGTGTTTTACAACGTTTTTGTGAATTATTCTTGGTAAAAATTTAGCTAGCTAGTAGAAAGTACTAAATAGACTTAGCCTTCAAGGAGTTTTCAGCATTATTCATCCACTCACTTGCTGAGAATGCAAACAGTCTCTGGTTTATACTACAAAAGCAAACTAGGAAGCTAGGTAAAAGTTACTCACAATATCGAGTTAATACTCTTCGAAAATCTCTTCAAACCACGTCAGCGTCGCCTTACCGTAGGTATAGTTGAGACTGGTCAAAAAGTCTTTGCAATCAGAAAAACATATAGTATCCGGTCTTGTGAAACCTTGGTACTATACGTTTTATTGTGGAAAGATTTACTTCATTTTCTCCTAAAATCGAGTTTTTGCCCAACCTCTTCATCTACAACCTCAAAACACTATTTTGAGCTGACTTCGTCAGNNTGCGGCTAGCTTCCTAGTTTACTCTTTGATTTTCATTGAGTATAAGATTGCAGATAAAACGATAACCATCATAGGACACAGCAGAGCCAATGTCGGTCGAAGAATAGCCCCCTAATCGCTTATTTTATAGTAAAATGAAATAAAAACTGAACATTTTGTTGAGGAAGGCAAATCAATTCCTCACAATGTTTGAGAAAGAAGGGCGGACTATTCCAACTTCAACCCACTATAAAGCAGACTTACAAGATAGGGAACCCATCTCCGATAATATCGATAATATATAGTAGAATGAAAACTGCACAATTTGATTGGGGAATTCAAACCAATTTCTCACAATGTTTTAGAAACAAGGGTCTATTATTTCAACTGCAACCTACTATAGCCCATTGAAGTTGGAATAGCCCACTGAGACTTCTAAACCACTGCTGGAGAAGAGTTTATTTCGATTTTCTTTCATTTCCCTAAAAAATCAAAAAGAGAGAACCAATCTGATCCTCTCTTACTTATAGATGGTGCTCACTCAAATGTTAAAGGAGCTATTTCTTAGAGATAAAGGAATTTGAATACAGCTACTGCCGCAATTGCTGCTGCAATAGGTGCTACTACTGGTACCCAAGAATACCACCATTTTGAATCGCCTTTATGCTCACCAAGAACTGATTTTGGAAGGAAAGCATGAAGGAGACGTGGTCCCAAGTCACGAGCTGGGTTCAAGGCAGGTCCTGTAGGTCCTCCAAGTGATGTTACCAAAGCCATAACGAGGAATCCAAGTGCCAAGTGAGCCACAGAAAGTCCTGAAGCAGTGTGTGGAGCCACCTGTGCTTTAATAGCCAAGTCAGAAAAATCAACTGTTTGTCCTGCTTGTGTTGCCATTTGTTTCATGTATTGAAGCACTTCAGCACCAAAGAAGTTTTTAGTCAAACCAAGAGCTGCAAAGAACAAAACAAATGAACCAACAAACTCGTTAATCAAACCATTGACAGTTGCTGCATAGCGACTTTCTTTTGTACCATGGTCAATACTTGAAATAGTTGAGAAAGTTCCCAAGATGTTATTTGAGTTTTCAGTTTTCAAGTAGAATGGACGGTGTGTTGCCACAACCAAGGCTTGACCAAAGATAGCCCCCAAGACTTGCGCGATAATGTAAGGTACCACTTGTGCCCAAGGGAAAAGACCGCTAACTGCAAGTCCTAGAGTGAAAGCAGGGTTGATGTGGTTCCCAGATACGTTACCAAACATCAAGGCTGGGATCATAACCCCCATACCATAACCAACAGCGATGACGATCCAGCCACTTTGGTGACCTTTCGTACCTTTAAGTTCAACGTTGGCAACTGCACCATTCCCAAGAATGATCAAAATGGCAGTTCCCAAAAATTCAGTGGCATACTTCAGTGCCCATGTGAAATCCATTTGCTAGATTCTCCTTAAAATTTTTTAGATATTCCTTATTTTATCAATTTTTACCCTATTTAGCAACTAGTTTCTGGAAAGATTTTTTAAAAATAATACTCTTCGAAAATCTCTTCAAACCACGTCAACGTCGCCTTGCCGTATGTATGGTTACTGACTTCGTCAGTCTTATCTGCAACCTCAAAACGGCTATCTTGGGCTAGGTAAGACAGAGAAATATCTTTTTTCTTATTGATTTCTCCGCTAGTTGGCTCCTCTTCTCCAACTAAAATCTTCAAAAGAGTAGACTTACCTGCACCATTTTTCCCAACAAGGGCAATCCGATCTCGTTCATCAACCTGCAGGTTGATATTATCAAAAAGAACCTCTCCTGCAAAAGAACGTTCAATTTTATTAGCTTGTAAAATAATCATACAAGTAGTATAGCATGTTTCCCTAAGGCATTCAAGACAATCGTCTTAACTCAAATATCCTAGAAAAACCGGCTCTGCTTATTCTTGGTATTAAAAAGTATTTGGATTATAAACTCTACTTATTTTTTTGCAAGATAGCTAGCTAAACATTTTCGCTCGTTTACAAGAGTGACTCAAACTCAGCGACAGTCATTCCTAACTGCTGGCTGGCAACCTCGGAAGTCAGAAGACTTTGGCGGACCATATCCAGGAAGGCAAAGAGTTTTCCACGTTCAAGTCCTTGTTCTAAACCTTTTTCGATGCCCTGTTCAATCCCCTCTGCACGACCGCGTTCCAACCCCTGTTCAATACCTTCTTCCCTAGCTGTTTCCAAGGCATAGTCCTGTGCTAACAAGGCTTGTTCTTCGCGCATACGTAGTTGACTAAACATTTTCCTGTCCTCCTCGGACCAGCTCTTGTAATCTAGCAGTTGGTCTGCTTGGCTGATGGCTCGCTCGGGTTGTTGGGTAAAGGGCTTATTCCCGAAAAACTCCAACCATGGCTTGCGAACCTCGTCTTTGCTGGTTTCTCTATATTTTTTTAGTTCTTATTTGTGATGGTCTCTCAATAGTTCTTCAAATTCAGAGACAGTCATACCCAACTGCTGACTGGCTATCTCCGAAGTCAGAAGACCTTGACGAACCATGTCTAGGAAGGCAAAGAGTTTTCCACGTTCAAGTCCCTGTTCAATGCCCTCAGCTCGCCCACGTTCAAGACCACGCTCCAGTCCTTGTTCAACCCCCTCAGCCCTAGCGGTTTCCAAAGCATAGTCCTGTGCTAACAAGGCTTGTTCTTCTCGCATACGTAGTTGACTAAACATTTTCCTGTCCTCCTCGGACCAGCTCTTATAGTCCAGCAGTTGGTCTGCTTGGCTGATGGCTCGCTCGGGTTGTTGGGTAAAGGGCTTATTCCCAAAAAACTCTAACCATGGTTTGCGAATCCTATCTTTGCTGGTTTCTCTGTATTTTTTAATTCTTATTTATGTCTTTCAATAACGCTTCAAACTCAGCCACGGTCATGCCTAACTGCCAGCTGGCAACCTCAGGTGTTAGAAGACCTTGACGTACTAGATTTACTAAACCTACTTTTAATCCCTGTTCGATGCCTTCAGCTCGTCCACGTTCAAGTCCTTGTGCTAAACCTTTTTCGATGCCTTGTTCAATCCCCTCTGCACGACCACGTTCAAGTCCACGCTCTAAACCTTTTTCCTCAGCTTGTTCCAAGGCATAGTCCTGCGCTAACAAGGCTTGTTCTTCGCGCATACGTAGTTGACTAAACATTTTCCTGTCCTCCTCGGACCAGCTCTTGTAGTCCAGCAGTTGGTCTGCTTGGCTGATGGCTCGCTCGGGGTGCTGAGTAAAGGGTTTATTCCCGAAAAACTCCAACCACGGCTTGCGAACCTTGTCTTTGCTGGTTTCTCTGTATTTTCTTAATTCCAAGAACGCCATCTTGACTAGATGATGTTCCTGTCCATTGTTTGTGATGGTTAAGACTTCACCTGTCGTGTCTTCGCGCATACTGAAACTGTGGAAAGCTAGATCATCTTGGAAATAATTACTATCCACAATAGCTATTGCGTAAACAGGTGCGATATGCTTGTAACTCTGGTGGGTATCACCTTCTCGTTGGCGAATTTTTTCAAGATTTTGATTGACCTGACTGCACAAGTAAGCCCACAAACGATTGATGAAAAAATTCTGATGATGAACCTGAATTTCGATGATAACTTGCGTACCATTATCCAACTCCGCCAAGACGTCTATACTGGTATAGAAATCCTGAGCCGAGTAGGGTAGAGAAGGCAAGATGTGAATGTTGCTTCCCTCCAAAATCGTCACATTTTTGGCTGGTAAGTCCAGCATATCGCGAATAAATTGACAAGTGATTTCTGGATTGCTAAAGATTTTCTTAGCAACCAAATCATTGGTTGGGCTAATGCCCGGATGACGTACAGTCATATTTCTTCTCCTCTCATTATAGCACATTTTTTAATCTAATTTACTAGATTTGATGCTTCTATCTATTTATTCGGAAAAAGAGTAGAAAAAACAAAAGAAATTCAAACTTTATAGCAAAAGGAAATAAACTCTGAACAAATAGGATAGTAAAGTCGAATCAATTTCTAGCAATGTTTTATAAGTTATAATGTTCTGTTCTGAATTTAAGATAACATATAATTTAAAGAGACTGGACCAAAACTCAACTTCCGGAGAAAATAAAGTAAATCTTCCCACAATAAAACGCATAGTCTCAAGTTTTGAACACCTGATACTATGCGTTTTTCTGATTTGAGAGGCTTTTTCTCAGCCTCTTCTTAATCTTATACTCAATGAAAATCAAAGAGGAAACTAGGAAACTAGCCGCANNTCAGTTACATATATCTACGGCAAGGCGACGTTGACGCGGTTTGAAGAGATTTTCGAAGAGTATTAGCTTTTCTCCACCCCACTACAGTTGACAATGAGCCAAAAAAAGAAGATGACGAATCATCTTCTTAAAAACTATGAGTTTTTAGTCTTCTTTTTTCTTGAAGAATCCTAGTCCTAGACCAGCTAACAAGGTCATGATACCAGCGCTAGCCAAGGTAGCATTCGCTTCTGTACCTGTGTTTGGCAACTCTGCTTTATCAGATGTTTTTGTAGATGTTGCACTATCTACTGTCTTTTCTGATGTAGCTGTAGCCACTGCCTCACCTTTTTGTTCTGAAACTTTAGATGGTGCTGGGCTTGAAGCCTGTTCTGGACTTGGAGTTTGGTCTTTTGGAGCAGGAGTTTGAGCTTGCTTGGTTCTAAACACATGAACTATCAAGTTATCTCCTTCACGGTGACTCTCAACAAATTCATAGCCTGGAACTTCACCTGCTTCTTGCTTATCAACTGATGGCACTTTCAAGTCTTTTCCGTTTTCATCGCGCCATACTGTACGAACCGCTGGAGTTTCAGCTTTGTTTGGTTTTTCTGGCGTTGAAGTTGATGGCGAACTTGATGGAGTCATTGGATGACTAGTTGGGCTTTCTGGTAAAATTGGGGTTCCATTCGCTACTTTCTCAAATGTATGCGTCAAAATACCTTCTTCTAAGCGACTAGATAACCACTTGTAGCCTGCAATTTCGCCAGCCTGTACTTTTTTGCCAACTACTTTTTCCTTAATCTCCTTACCTGCTCTATCTACCCACAGCGTTACTGGATACTCTGGGTTTGCTTCTTCGATTGATAAAGCAGCGTATACAAACGGAGTATACTCACTCGTTTTATGCTTGGCTTGAGCTTGGACTTTTTCTTTATTGACAACTGATTCTCGTGGAATGGTTACAGTACCTGTTTTCTTGTCTAATGTAACATTTTCAGGTTGTTTGTCTAAAGTCCATTCGCCACTAGGTTGCTTGGTAAGAGTGAGAACCTCCTCACCAGAGCCATCACTCTTAGGATAGGTGATTTTGACTGTATCCGCATCTTTCTTAGGTGCTTTGACTTCGATGCTTGCTTTATTCGCTTCTTCCACAATAGCGATAGTCGGCGGAGCTACCTTAAGATTTGGTTGGTCTTCAGGCTCAGATGGTTGTCCTGGTTGAGCCGGTGCTTCCTCAGGAGCGGTTGGCTGTCCTGGTTGACTTGGAGTTCCTTTTGGTCCTCTCTTAACCGTTCTTTTTACCATTTCTTTGGTAATTTGAGTTGTAGTCGTTTCAGTAATATCACCTGTTTTTCCATCTACAGTATAAGTAGTCGTTGTTGTTTTTTCACCTGGTTGACCTGGTGTTACTTCTTTTTCTGTTCCTGGTTCAAGAGTTGGGTCATCTTCATACTCTGTGACAACTGGAATTTCTTCTACTACCACTTTATCCTTAGCTGGGACTTTGACGACAGTTTCTGTTGGTTCTACCACAACTGGATCGCCTACTTTTTCTGTAACCTTACCTGTTTTTGGATCTACTTCATAGGTTGTAGTCGTTGTAGATGTACCTGGTTTCCCTGGAACTTCTTGGTTTGGTTGTCCTTTTTCTTTATCTGGATCCTTCTCATATCTCTTAGGAGATGGGACAGGAGTTACATCTACTTTCGGTTGGGTACCAACTTTAACAACACGCGTCACTGGCTGCGTTGTTTCTGTTGTTGGTTCATTTTGTGTTACGACACCTGTGTCAGGATTCATCGTATACGTTGTCTTTTTGACTGTTTTTCCATCAACACCTTTTACAGTTTCTCTTTCTTCTCCATTTGGAATAGAGTCATCACGTTCATAACGAGTTGGGAATGGAATTGGTGTTTCTTCAACTTTTGGTTTTACTCCAACACGAACAACTTTTTGTACCATCTCTGTTTTTTGAACAGTTGGTTGATTTTCAGTAGTTGTTCCATCTTGTTCATTTAAAGTATAAGTTGTAGTTGTTACAATTTTTCCTTCTGAACCTGGATTGTCAATAACCGTTTTTCCATAGTCTAGGTCTGGGTCTTGGATATATTTAGTCGTAATGTCAATAATCTCTGTTGTTTCTACAGGTTTGATACCAACTTTCACTACTTTTTGCTCCATTGGTTTATCGTCTTCTGTCACAACAGGAGTATGTGTCTCACCAGTGTTTGGATTAACACTATAAGTCGTAGTTTTTGTATGAACCCCTTTTGAACCTGGAGTTACCACTTCTTGCTCATCACGAGTTCTAGTTTCATCAGGAATATAACGAGTTGTGATTTCAGTCTCAACCACTTCTTTCTCAACATTCCCGACTCGAACTTCTTTTGGAACCATAGCCACAGTAACATTCTCTGTTCTTGTTGGATTAGACAAATCACCAGTTGTTGGTGAAACTTCATAGACTTTCGTTATTTCACGAGTTCCTTCCGTTCCATTGTTATCTGTTTCTTGTCTATCTTTTTCTAATCTTGGATCAGCGGTATAGTGGGTCGTAATATCAATTTTTTCAGTTGTGACTTCTTTATTACCAACTTTAACAACTTTGTCTTCTTTCTCTACAGTAGTAACTGTTTCTTTTGGAGTGACCTCACCTGTATTCTCATTCAAATCATAGGTTGTCTTTTTGGTAACTGAACCATCATGACCATCAACAGATGTTACTTTCGTATTGTAAGGAGTATCAGAATCTCCTACATAACGAGTTGTTTTAGGAGTTGTTTCCACTTCTTTCTTTGGTTTTGTTCCGATTTCGTAAACGTCGTCTACTTTATCAGCATCTTCTCCTTCATTCACATGGATACGATAATACTTAGATAGTACAACATTACCATCTTCTGTTACCACATTTTCTTCTGCATCTGGATTTACTGTTAGGGGTTTATTCGATTCTACGACACTATCATCACTATCAATTTCACCACTAGCCTCATCTGGTTTACCATCGTGGTTACTGTCATCTTTATCTGGAGTATATATACCTGAGTCAAGACGATGAGGATACTTAGGGTCAATTTCACTCACTTTAGGTTCAACAAAATTAGGATCATTCTCAAGTGGTTGACCTGCATTTGCATTTATAGCATCAGCATCAGCTCTTTTATACTTAGGATCAACTTCACCATCGCCATCGTCATCATATAATTTTTTGAATAAATTTTCTAGTTCATTACCCGATTCCTCAAAATGATCTGTTATCTTTTCCTCTGTCAAATTCTTATTTGGCTTTGCTTTTAAAATGAAACTATTACCATTATGACCCTCTGTGATCAATTTAGGTTGAGCATTAGGATCATAATCCACATCATCATTTCTTACATATTTTTTACCTTTAGGAACAAAAACTTGGTAACCCTCAGTGGCACTAGACAATTCACCAATATTTGGTTCCTCGTCTGAACTAGTATCTGAAGCATAAACTGTAACATTTGGTGCCATTATTGCAACACCACCTAGGGTAATGACAGTAGCCACTACACAGGAACCGAAAACTTTTCCGATTTTGCGTAGAGCATATTTTTTATTCTTAGTTGATTGTCTTGACATATTTTCCTCAATTTTACTTTTATTTTAGTTTCTAGGTTGTTGACTCCGAGCCAAAAGCCAGATAACTCATCCAACTTTTGGCAAGAAGCAACGTTTTCTATATTATTCGGATTCATCTTCTTTTTTCTTGAAGAATCCTAGTCCCAAACCTGCTAACAAGGTCAACAATCCTGCCCCAGCTAAGCCAGCATTAGCTTCTGTACCTGTGTTTGGCAACTCCTCTCTCTTACCTGTCTCATAAGTCGGAACTTCTGGGTCTGGACTCACTGGAGTTTCAGGTTCAGGAGTTGGCTCTGGTATTGGAGTCTCTTGATTTGGTAGTTCTGGGCTTGGAGTAGGAGCACTTGGATGCTCTGGATTTGGTTGTGGTCTCGGCTCCTCAGGTCTATCTGGAATTGGTTCGTTAGGAAGAACTGGCGGTATCTTTTCAAATCTATGAATCGTAATACCATCCTCCGTTACAGTTGTAATATATCTGTATCCTGGAATATTTCCAGCTTCATGAGTACCTGGTTGATCTGGTTTAAGTGGATTACCATCTTTATCAAACCAGACTGTAATTTTATATTCTGGCTTGTCTACAGATGGAGAACCTGCAAAGAAAATATGTGTGACTTTATTTCCTTCCAAACGACTTTCCAACCAAACATGATTTGCAATTCGACCTTTTTCATGTAAACCATTTTCAGTTGGTCTTAAGACATTTCCATTTACGTCAATCCATTCTGTTGTTCCTTCAAATTTAGGTACATCAAGAATATTCGGCATAACACTAACAATCTTACTTTGTTTGTACTTATGTTTTGTTTGCGTATCTACCCATGTCTTCGGTTGAACTTGTTCACTTGGAATGTAAACACGACCATTCGTCGGATTGATAGTCACTCCAACTGGAGATTTTTCAATTTTCCACGTACCATCTTTATCTTTCTTCGTAACGATAGTTTCTTTTTCAGTACTGTTTCGTTTTGTAAATGTAATAGATAAAGTATCAGCATCTTTATTTGGCACGTCAACTTCTACAGTATTACCGCTTGGACGTTCGACAATTCTCGGTGTCGGTGGAATAACATAGATTTGACGTAACTTCACGACAAAGACTTGAGACGGATCTTTTCCTTCTTCATCTTTTACGTTATCAAATGTTGCTCCATCTTTCAGTGGATTGTCTACTAACTCGTAGTCACCATTATTAACTGGGTCACCTGTTAGTTTCTTCAATGTATCATTAAAGTTTTCTGTTGGGATTTTCTCTCCAGTTTTACCTGTCAGCGACATCCTTGAAGCAACAAGCTCCGTTTCTTTTCCGTCTTCGCCTATGACAACAAATTTGACAATAGCTCTTTGTCCATCTGGTGTATACTTGATTGGTGTATCCATCTTAGGATCATTTGGCGTTTCTGGAACTGGTGGCACCTTATATCCTTTTTCTGGATGTTCTGGATCTATAGGTACTAATGGAGTTCCGTTTGGTGTCTTAGGTGTATAGCCTGGAACGTATGGAATCACTGGCACTTTCGGTACTGGTTGACCTGGTTGTGGCGGAGTGGTTGGATAATCTGGAGTTTTAGGCTTAGTTGGATCATCTGGATCATTTGGATACGGAATTGGTGTTGGTTCTTCTTTTCCTGGTACTTTTGGCACCCATGAACCGATTTTTCTGTATACCACTTTTTCCACGAATGATTCACTATCTCCTGTCACTTCACGAGATTCTACCTTGACTTTATCCGCTAGATAGCCTTCTAACACTGGAGTCTTCACTTCTCCTAGTATTTGTTTTTCACTCCATTTTCCATTACTAATCCGACCTGTAGCCAAGTTTATACTGATGTCACGACTAAAGTTTACAGTCTGAGTATTGGTTGGTTGTGCATTCTCAACTTCTACTTCTGCGCCATTTTGTTCTTCAATTTTAACGTATTTAATCGTTCTTGTAACTGCTTTTGTCTCTGTATCAAAGCTTATCCGTTCTCTAACGAGGAGATCATATACCTGTGTTGGGTCTCCATTTTCTGGATCTTTTTGATTATCAAAAACTTTACCTTTCAACAAGTCCTTGTTATCAACAGTGTATCCACGTTTTTCCAACTCTTTGATTTTATCTTCTAAAGATTTAGTTGGAATAGCTTGATCCGTTTTACCATCATTGATACCTACAGTATCATTTTCTAATGGTATCTTCACTCCATCTTTCACATTGTACACTTTGACCAATGCTCGTTGCGAATCAGGAACATAGCTAATTTCTTTATCTGTTCCTGGTTCTGTCGGTATTGATGGCGGAATATAACCTTTTGTTGGGTCTCCTGGAACTTTTGGTTGTAATGGAGTTTCCCCAATTTTCGGTGTGTATCCTGGTACATACGGAATTACTGGGACGTTTGGTGTATTTGGATCTGTTGGATCTCCAGGCTTCGTTGGATCTGTTGGATGGTTTGGATATGGTAGTGGTGTTGGTGTGTCTTCACCTGGGACTTTCGGAATCCACGAACCTAATTTCGTATAGACTACTTTCAGTTCTTGATTTGCAGAGTCTGCTTTTAGATGTTCACTTGCTACTACACTTGCTCCACTTGCCTCTACTAAACCACCTTGTGTATCTTGGTTGGCCTTTAAGACATAACCTTTGACCATCGGAGATAGTACCGCAGCAAATGTAGTGTCATTATCTACAGCCATCCATTCTCCATAAGTAATGGTTTTGGTCACGACATTGATGAACGCTGTTCTAGTAAAGGTTACTTTATCTGTCACTGCATCTGTCGTTTCTTGACCATTAGCTGTATAGGTGACCTTAGCTCCCTCTTCATCCACATACGTAATTGTACGTGTCACTTCCTTCTTGGTATCCAGCTGTTTCACTAAGTCCTCTGTCCATCGTGGGATGGTTGGATCATTTGGTTTGTCTGGATCAACTGGGGTCGTTGGATCAATTGGTGTTCCAGGTTCGATTGGCTTATCTGGCGTTGGCGGTGTTACTGGCACCACTTTTTCATGAACTTTCAGTGTAAAGACTTGCGTTGGGTCTCCATCATCTGGATCCTTCACATTATCAAATTTTTGATTATCTAATAAGTCTTTGTTTTCTACGACATAGCCACGTTTTTCCAAGTCTGTAATCTTCTTGTTAACGTCATCTTTCGGAATATCTGCATCTGTTGAGCCGTTACCAATAGCTACCGTATCGTTTGGTAATGGTATTTCTTTTCCTTCTTTAACGTTTACGACTTTAACTACAGCTCTTTGTGGATCAGCAAGATAGCTTATTTCTGTATTTGTATTAGGCTCTGTCGGTACTGCTGGTGGAATATAGCCTTTTGTTGGGTCTCCTGGTACTTTTGGTTGTAACGGAGTTTCCCCAATTTTCGGTGTATATCCTGGGATATACGGAATCACCGGAACATTTGGATCTGTTGGATTACCTGGTTTTGTTGGATCGGTTGGGTGGTTAGGGTAAGGTTTTGGATTCGTATCAGTTCCTTCTGGTGGCACTACACCTTTTGGTATTTTCGGAATCCACGCGCCTAATTTCGTATAAATAACTTTTTCTACTAAATTATTTGAAGTTTCAGAAACTGTTACACTAGCTACGGATAGCTTATCTGCTACATATCCATCTAGTTTTTCTGTTGTTACTTCTGCTAAGTTTTTATCCGTACTTGTCCAGTCTGTATACTCTACAACTGTTCTAGTTGCTACGTTTACTTTTACATTGCGTTTAAAGTGTGCTGTTTGAGTTACAGTTGGTTTAGCGTTTGGAATTTCTTCTCCATTTGGAGTGTCTTTCTTAACATAAGTAATGGTACGTGTAACATCTTTCTTAAGTGACAATTGGTTCACTAACTCTTCTGTCCATCTTGGAATACTTGGATTATTAGGATCATCTGGAGTATCTGGGTCGATTGGTGTATTTGGAGTTGGTGGTTCTGTTACTTCTACCACTTTTTCATGAATTTTTAGCGTGAATACTTGGGAAGGGTCTTTCCCTTCTTCGTCTTTTTGCTTATCAAAGCTTGACTTGGTAATCTCAGCGATTACCTCATCCTTATTATCCACAATAAAGCCACGTTTTTCCAAGTTCGTAATCTTGGCAAGCACTTTCTCTGTTGAAATCTTTTCTGCAGTCCTACCTTCAAGATTGACATCTTCTGCTGGTAAGCGCACTTCCACTCCAGTTGTGGTATTGACGACTTTGACCAATGCCTTTTGTGGATCTGGTTCATAGGTGACAGCTGTGTTAGACTTAGGATCGCTTGGTTTTGGCGGTGTATAGCCTTGACTTGGATCTCCTGGTACCTTTGGTTCCAACGGTGTTTCCCCAATTTTTGGTGTATATCCTGGCACATGCGGAATCACTCCTGGTGTCGGATCACCTGGTTTTGTTGGATCAGTAGGATGGTTTGGATAAGGAATTGGATCAATTGGAGTTTCTCCTGATGGGAGATTTGGTACCCAAGTCCCAATCTTAGTATAAACAACTTCTTCTTGAATATCTTCAGTTGTAGCTGTTACTTCACGTTCTCCAACTTCCGCTCTATCTGCTATATAGCCTGATAGGACTGGCGATGCGACTTTATTTAAGGTTTGTGCTTCACTCCATTCACCATAGGTCGTCTCCCCTGTAACAAGGTTGAACTTGATTTCACGGTTAAATGTCGCTCTATCCGTCACTGTCTCATGTGCTTCAGATGGAACTTCTACACCATCTACAAGGTCTTTTTTCACGTATTTGATCGTACGCGTTACAGTTTTACTATCAGTGTCTATGCTGATTGGTTCTTTAACAAGTATTTTATAAGTCTGAGATGGTTCTCCCGTAGTGGCATCGTCCACTCTATCGTACTTGGTAGTTGCCGTGATAGGATTGGTGCTCTCCACAGTATAACCACGTTGTCTCAAGGCTTTTATCTTGTCATCAACTTTCGTTTTATTCTTATCCCCAACTACTTGGTCGGATACGCCACTAAATTCCAGTTTTTCTTTTGGCATTTCCACTTCTTTCCCTGTCGTGATATTGACAACCTTAATCAGGATTTTTTGTGGATTTGGCACATACTCTATCTCTTTATTCTTCTTAGGATCACTAGGTATTTCTGGCACCTTGTATCCCTTTTTAGGATCATTTGGATCCAATGGTTCTAATGGTTTTAAAGGATTGGTATCTGGATTTTCAGGTTTTGTTGGATCCGTCGGTACTTTTGGTGTGTATCCTGGTACATATGGAATGACTGGTGGTGTTGCTGGAGTTTCAGGTGTCCCTGGATCTCCCGGTTGAGGATTTGGTGTCTCTCCTGGAGTGTCAGGGGTTTCTGGATAAGTTGGAGTTTTAGGCTTGGTTGGATCGTCTGGGTCATTCGGATACGGGATCGGTGTTGGTTTGTCTTTGCCTGGTTCTTTCGGTATCCAGCCTCCTATTTTTCTATAGACAACTTTTTCCTCTATATCCGCACTGTCTCCTGTCACTTCACTTGATTCTACTTTTGCTCTGTCTGCTACATATCCTTCTAATACTGGAGTTTTTACTTCTTCTAATGTTTGTTTCTCACTCCATGTACCAGTTGTAGTTTCCCCTGTAACTAGGTTCCTTGTCAAGGTACGTGTGAAGCTCACTGCTTTTGTATTTGTTTGCTGGGCATTCTCGACTTCTACTTCTACACCGTCTACAAAATCTTTTTTCACATACTTGATTGTACGTGTAACTGGCTTCGTTTCTTGTGTTGTTTCAGTTCCTTGGTCATATGTTACTGTTATTGTACTATTTTTACTATCTGATGTTACCTCCATTGAGGAGACTTCCGTCATTGACGGATTCGTATATTTATCAATTGTTGGTGAAACTACTTTTTCCCAGTTACCTTTTGTCCATTCTGTATAAGTCGTCGTTCCTGCTGCTTTATTCTCTGTTTTCTCTCGAGTTAGAGTTACTGTCTGTACGACATCCTCTTTTAGTTTTTGTTTCGTAACGTTATCAACGTAACGAATTGTACGTGTAATAGTTTTAGTTTCTGTAGTTTTTACTGCATCTACTTCATAGTAGACAGTTTCTTCCACGTTACCTCTATCTGCAATTTCTTGCGTGATTGTTACGCTGTCAACTTTATCTTTTGCTTCGTACCTGTCTCCAACTTTTACTGTTGGATTTTGGTAACCATCTAGTTTAGGAGATACCACCTCTTCCCATTTTGTACCATCTGGAATTTCCCAAGCTTCTTCTGCTTCTACTTTTCCTGTTTGTTTATTTTTATACACCTTTCGTGACACTGTTACCGTTTGTGTTTTAGATTCAGATACAAGATGTGTTTCATTCCCTTTTTCTACATATTTAATAGTACGTGTCAAGGTTTTTGTTTCTGTATCCTCTACAGATTCTGGTATTTCCTCATAAACATAAGTTACAACTGTTTCTCCAGGACTTAGTTCCCCAGCTGCTGCAGCTGAATTCTCTGCTCGCTCTGGTGTGTTATCTGCTAATGAACGACGTACACGGTAGCGTTTACCATCACTTGTTGAAATAATATTATCTACCGTTTTATCAAATGTGTCTGTGTAGCTCAAACCTAAATAACCAGCTTTATTATCCGTAGTCTCTTCTTCTTTTGGCACAGAAACTTCTTGATCCTGGTTATTATTATCTTTTATCTTAACGGTTACCATAACTGGATTTCCAGATTTATCCAGATATTTAACGAGTTGTTTTCCAACCTCTCCTGGTTTATCCGTTATATTGGCGGTATTTCCATCTTTATCTGTAAAAGTCCTCAAATACTTGGCATCCTTAATCTCTGTACCCGTAGTATCAACATAACGAACTTTTACACTTCCTTTTAAAAGTTCTTTTAATTCAGAAGTTTTCTTAACTTTTTCAATCTCCTCCTTTATTTTTTTTCCTTTATCTTCTGGAATTTTCTTTTCTTCTATTAGTTTATCAATAATACGACGAGAAACTTCTTTAGCTGGCTCAACGGTATCTTGAATAACAGAAAAATCAGCTAAGATTGGTAGATTATACTGAACGCGATGACTTTGAGGATTGACCCCAACTCTTTCGTTATCGGCCGAAAACACTTGAACAGTATAAGATACCACATCTTTCCCTAATGGAATATCTCCACTAGAAAAATAACCTCCTTTTCCTAGTTTACTATCTCCTTCTCCAAGTTTTTCTTTGATTTTGTTCGATAATTGATCATCTGTCAGAACTTCATGTGCTGGTCGTTCTATTTTATCTGTTCCAACAATGTGTCCAAATATACCATATTCCTCACCACCTTTTACAATCCCATCTCTACCATGTGAATTTGCTATAGTGTTCGTTCTAGTCCTTGCTAACATATTCTCAGTAATATCATACTCGTTTGCAGTACCAGTGGCTCTTATCGTTGATCCTTGAATAATAGTCTCTTTCCCATTATGAGCTTGTAGATAAGTGTAACTATATTTATCCTTCAGCTTGTTTCTGAGGTTATCACGCTCCTCAACTAGTTTTTTGCGTTCAGTTTCATCTTTAGTGGCTGTTATAGCTTCATTTTTTTCTTTAATCTCTTCTAAAATTGTCTTCGTCTCTGGACTGACATAATTGTTCTCAATCTCTAGTCTATCTTCCTCTGGATGATAGGTGATTTTAGATGCTTGTGGAAGCAGAAGTCTAAGCAGCTTGTACACGCGATCGGGATCATGTGCTTTATCTCTTTCTTTAACAGCATTAGTCCAAGTCGGGTCAGTTGGTTCCTTAATGACAGTTTTTAAGAAATTATTCAACTCATTTGCCGATGCTATATACTTTTTACCTATACCTGGTAAAGTTTCTTTTAACTTATCTTCTTTTAAAGCTTCTTCACTGACTTCCATCACGATGTCGCTTTGTTTCGCCTCTTCTTTTGCTTCTTCACTCAACTGTTTTTTTAAATTTTTCTCTTCTTCCGACAAAACCTTTTTATTTAATCTATGTTCCGCTAATTTTTTATTTTGGATTTCATTACTACGATGGTTTAGCTCGTACTCTAAAATTTTTTTAATAGTTCTCGTAGCATCCGCCTCTCTTAGACTCCCATCAGGTTCAAGTTTTAAACCTTTTTTATATAAGTCTTCATTTTGAACGACTGTATCTATACGATGAACCGTTTGATCGTAGACTGTTTCTTCTGTACCATCACTTTTCTGAGCCTTAACCACTACTCGATAAGTCCCTTTAGAACCGTTTATATCCGAAATGTAACCTGTTACAAACTCTACCTTAACACGACTTCCATACTTAGTAGAAAAAGCAGTAAATTTCTTTTCAATCCCATTAAATCCCTTCACATTAGGAGAGTACTTAGTATACTTATCTTTCTCTACAGGTGGAAGTTTATCTAATGCCTTTAAGTCACCTGAGTAGCGTTCATTTGCGGCACGAGGATCATAATCTTTTCCATCTGAAACTTCTTCAGTACGATTGGCACGAGTACGTCCTTTAGCAAGCATAAGCATATACTTGAAACGACGATCTAAGGCTTGTTCATGAACATAGACATTATCTAGACCATCTCCACCAAGCATACCACCTTGCTCAATCGTACCATCTTCTTTACGACGCCAACCTGTGAAATAGCCATCTTTATTTCGTTTACCAATGACAAACTTCCCGCCATCAATAGCTTTCCAACCACCAAATTCCGTTAATTCCTTAATCTCTCCTGGTTGTAAACCTACAGCATCTCCCAGTGTATCCATGTTTCTTAGATAAGAACGCTCATTATTTTGGAAATCATCTGGTAGATTTTCGATGGCTTTAAACATTTCTTCGATAGTTGCACCATCTTTAAGCTCAAATGTCAAGTGAGCATTTTCATCTCCATCATGACTTGTATCATCTTTTCTTACCCAGTCATGATTTTTTGAAAAGACTGCTCCTTTTCGTTTGTTGATAGCGTCAGCAACAGCCTTATCCACATAATCTACATCAACAGTCTGGGGCTGATCTGTAAGGGTAATTGATTTGGGACCTGTTAACACTGGAACATAGGTCTTGATACCACTCTTAATCTCTTCAGGAACATAAGAAATGCTATCGCCTACTTGGTGTTCTCCAACAACTTGGATTTGTTTTGCTTCTCCTAGTTTTTCTCCGTCAACTTTCGGTTGATATTTTATATCCGTTGAAACAAGAGAACGTTTGCGCCGAGTTTTAGGTTTATCCGCATCTTCGGTTTTATCCCGGCTAGACTCTGTTTCTTTTTTCTCTGTTTCGTTATTAGAGGAAATCTCTTTAGTAGCAGGTAAAGAAACTCCGCTATCATTACTCTCACCAGAAGGAGTATGTTCTTTACCAGAGACTAGACTAGTATCCCCGATAATATCTGTCGCTTCTTCATTTGTCTTCCCAGAAGACATCTCTATACTGCGTGCCGGACTCGCTTCATAAACCGTCCCATTTACCGGAGAGGCATTTCCAGACTGTTCTGGATCTGTCGGGTTTGCTGTCCTCTCAGTTTCTCTAGCAGACTCCACGCCCTCCGCATGAGCAATCCCAGCTCCCATCAAAAGATAGAGCGCCCCAATGACAACACTAGCCGCACCGACACTCACTTTCCGAATACTATATTTTAATTGTTTTTCTGTATGATTCATTCTTACACTCCATATATATATATATCGTACCCTATTACTTCCTATATAATAGAATACAATTCATGAATATATTATACACCAGTCGGCTTGAAACTTCAAATTTTTTGAATGGAAGACCAGGAGATAGACGACTCTTTTTACTGAGACCAAAGCTAGGTTAGGAGTCCCTCATCAGTAAGTCGACACAAAAGATGAAGCCTCATCATCCTTGCCTTGTCGTGTGCATCTTATGGACTTACTTCCTCCTATCAGCAAGCTCAGCATTGCGCTTTGAGACCTTTCCAGCTTGCTTTTGGATTTCCATTAACTTTTACACTTATTTCTTTAAAAATGAGCCAATTTGACATTTTTTCTACTCTTTTTCTACTTTTTCCGAATTCTACTTTTTCCGAATAAATAGATAGAAGCATCGAATCTAGTAAATTAGATTAAAAAATGTGCTATAATAGAAGGAGAAAAAGGATGATTTTAAGACATCCGGGCATCAGCCCAACTAATGACTTGGTTGCTAAGAAAATCTTTAGTAATCCAGAAATCACTTGTCAATTTATTCGCGATATGCTGGACTTGCCAGCCAAAAATGTAACCATTTTGGAGGGAAGCAATATTCACGTCTTGCCTTCCCTGCCGTACTCGGCACAGGATTTTTATACCAGTATTGACGTCTTGGCAGAGTTGGACAATGGCACTCAAGTTATCATTGAGATTCAAGTGCATCATCAGAATTTTTTCATCAATCGCCTGTGGGCTTACCTGTGCAGTCAGGTCAATCAAAACCTAGAAAAAATTCGTCAGCGAGAAGGTGACACTCACCAGAGTTACAAGCACATCGCCCCCGTTTATGCCATTGCAATTGTGGACAGCAACTACTTCTCAGATGACTTGGCTTTCCACAGTTTCAGCATGCGCGAAGACACGACGGGTGAAGTCTTAACCATCACAAACAATGGACAAGAAAACCATCTAGTCAAGATGGCATTCTTAGAATTAAAGAAATACAGAGAAACCAGCAAAGACGAGGTTCGCAAGCCCTGGTTGGAGTTTTTCGGAAACAAGCCCTTTACCCAAGAACCCGAGCGAGCCATCAGCCAAGCAGACCAACTGCTGGACTACAAGAGCTGGTCCGAGGAGGACAGGAAAATGTTTAGTCAACTACGTATGCGCGAAGAACAAGCCTTGTTAGCGCAGGACTATGCCTTGGAACAAGCGGAGGAAAAAGGATTAGAACGTGGTCGTGCAGAAGGTATTGAACAAGGACTTGAACGTGGAAAACTCTTTGCCTTCCTGGATATGGTTCGCCAGCATCTTTTAACACCTGAGGTTGCCAGCCAACAATTGGGAATGACTGTGGCTGAGTTTGAGGCATTGTTGGAAAAACATGAGTGAGAAATCTGTCAACCTTATGCAATCTTAAAACAAACTAAAAAAGATAGCTAAATTTCTTGATGTAAAGAGTTTGGCTATCTTTTTTTACTTAATGTATTGTTATTTTCAAGAAAATTTGAACTTTTCCCTTTCTTTTCCGAATAAATAGATAGAGCCATAGAATCTAGTAAACTTATATTTAAAACTGTGGTATAATAAAAGGAGGAAAAGGATGATTCTCAGACATCCGGGCATTAGCCCAACCAATGATTTGGTTGCTAAGAAGATTTTTAGCAATCCAGAAATCACTTGTCAATTTATTCGCGATATGCTGGACTTGCCAGCCAAAAATGTGACCATTTTGGAGGGAAGTAACATTCATGTCTTGCCCACTACACCTTACTCGGCCCAAGACTTCTATACAAGTATAGATGTTTTGGCTGAGTTGGACAATGGTACGCAAGTTATTATTGAGATTCAAGTTCATCATCAGAATTTTTTCATTAATCGTTTGTGGGCTTATCTATGTAGTCAGGTCAATCAGAACCTAGAAAAAATTCGCCAGCGTGAAGGTGATACTCACCAGAGCTACAAGCATATCGCACCTGTTTACGCTATCGCTATTGTAGATAGCAACTACTTCTCAGATGACTTAGCTTTTCATAGTTTTAGCATGCGCGAGGACACGACAGGTGAGGTTTTAACCATTACCAATAACGGACAAGAAAACCATCTGGTTAAGATGGCATTCTTGGAATTAAAAAAATATAGAGAAACCAGCAAGGATAGGATTCGCAAACCCTGGTTGGAGTTTTTCGGGAATAAACCCTTTACCCAACAACCTGAGCGAGCCATCAGCCAAGCAGACCAACTGCTGGACTACAAGAGCTGGTCCGAGGAGGACAGGAAGATGTTTAGTGAACAACGCAGACGCGAAGAACAAGCCTTGTTAGCACAGGACTATGCCTTGGAACAAGCGGAGGAAAAAGGTTTAGAGCGTGGTCGTGCAGAGGGGATTGAAAAAGGGCGAGAAGAAGGTCTTGAACAGGGACTGGAGCGAGGGAAAGTTGAAGGAAGTTTGTCCATGCTACTAAATTTAGTCCGTCAAGGTCTTCTGACTTCTGAGGTAGCCAGCCAACAATTGGGAATGACTGTCTCTGAGTTTGAAGCCTTGCTGGAAGATTATCACCAATAACGGTCAAGAAAACCATCTAGTCAAGATGGCATTCTTAGAACTAAACGTCTAGTCACAGATTAAAGATGCTGGGTAAAAGTCTTCTCATAATAAAACGTTTGGTATCAATGTTTTATTATGAGAAGACTTACTTTTTTACTGAGATTGAATTTTTCCTAGCCTCAACATCATATAAACCCCAAATTCAATCTGACCTGGTTTGAAGAGATTTTCGAAGCAGATAAGGTTTTACTAAAATTAAAAAAAATGATATAATCAAACTGATTAAATGTTTTAAAAATAAAGGAGAATTTGAATGTCTTACCAAGAAAATTACCAGAAATGGGTTGATTTTGCGGAGCTTCCCGACTACCTTCGTCAAGATTTAGAAAATATGGACGAAAAAACTAAGGAAGATGCCTTCTATACAAATCTTGAATTTGGTACTGCAGGGATGCGTGGCTTGATTGGTGCTGGTACAAACCGCATCAACATCTACGTTGTTCGCCAAGCTACTGAAGGTTTGGCTCGTTTGATTGAGTCAAAAGGTGGAAACGAAAAAGAACGCGGTGTCGCAATTGCCTACGATAGCCGTCACTTCTCACCTGAGTTTGCCTTTGAATCTGCGGCAGTTCTTGCTAAACACGGTATCAAATCTTACGTATTTGAAAGCCTTCGTCCAACTCCAGAACTATCATTTGCGGTTCGTCATCTCAACTGTTTCGCAGGTATCATGGTCACAGCCAGCCACAACCCTGCTCCATTTAACGGATACAAGGTTTACGGTGAAGACGGTGGACAAATGCCTCCACACGATGCGGACGCTTTGACTACTTATATCCGTGCAATCGAAAACCCATTTGCAGTTGAAGTTGCTGATGTGGAAGCTGAAAAAGCTTCTGGCTTGATTGAAGTTATCGGCGAAGCTGTCGATGTGGAATACCTCAAAGAAGTGAAGGACGTTAACATCAACCCAGCCTTGATTGAAGAATTCGGTAAAGACATGAAGATTGTCTACACACCACTTCATGGTACTGGTGAAATGTTGGCTCGTCGTGCTCTTGCCCAAGCAGGATTTGACTCTGTTCAAGTCGTTGAAGCGCAAGCAACTGCTGACCCAGACTTCTCAACTGTAACATCTCCAAACCCAGAAAGCCAAGCAGCCTTTGCACTTGCTGAAGAACTTGGTCGTCAAGTTGGTGCAGATGTTCTTGTGGCAACTGACCCTGATGCTGACCGTGTTGGTGTTGAAGTTCTTCAAAAAGATGGTAGCTACCTCAACCTTTCAGGTAACCAAATCGGTGCTATCATGGCAAAATACATCTTGGAAGCCCACAAAAACGCTGGAACTCTTCCTGAAAATGCAGCCCTTTGCAAATCGATCGTATCAACTGACTTGGTAACGAAGATTGCTGAAAGCTACGGCGCAACCATGTTCAACGTTCTGACTGGTTTCAAATTCATCGCTGAAAAAATCCAAGAATTCGAAGAAAAACACAACCACACTTACATGATGGGATTTGAAGAAAGCTTCGGTTATTTGATTAAACCATTCGTACGTGATAAAGATGCTATCCAAGCCGTTCTTGTCGTTGCTGAACTTGCTGCCTACTACCGTTCTCGTGGTTTGACACTTGCTGACGGTATCGAAGAAATCTACAAAGAGTATGGCTACTACGCAGAAAAGACAATCTCTGTTACCCTTTCAGGTGTTGATGGTGCTGAACAAATCAAAGCGATTATGGCTAAATTCCGTAACAATGCTCCAAAAGAATGGAATGCAACAGCTATCACTGTCGTAGAAGACTTCAAGGCACAAACTGCTACTGCTGCTGACGGAACTGTTACAAACTTGACAACTCCTCCAAGTGATGTGTTGAAATACACACTTGCTGACGGTTCATGGATTGCCGTTCGCCCTTCAGGGACAGAACCAAAAATCAAGTTCTACATTGCAGTTGTAGGGGAAACCAACGAAGAATCACAAGCTAAGATTGCTAATATCGAAGCAGAAATCAATGCTTTTGTAAAATAAAATCCTATAAAAGATGAGACCAACCAATCTCATCTTTTTTTCGTATCAAATCTAAGCAATTTTAGAAACTTTATGGCATACTAGACTTATCAATGAAAGCGAGGTAATCTCATGGAACAATTTTTAGATAACATCAAAGACCTTGAAGTCACTACAGTTGCGCGTGCGCAAGAAGCTCTTGATAAAAAAGAAACTGCCACTTTCTTTATCGGTCGTAAAACTTGCCCTTACTGCCGTAAATTTGCAGGTACTTTGGCAGATGTCGTAGCTGAAACCAAAGCTCACATCTACTTCATCAATAGTGAAGAAGCAAGCCAACTCAATGAGTTGCAAGCATTCCGCTCACGCTACGGAATTCCAACTGTACCAGGCTTTGTTCACGTTGCAGATGGACAAATCAACGTCCGTTGCGACTCTTCAATGTCAGCACAAGAAATCAAGGACTTTGCTGGATTGTAAAAAATCAGCTAACAAGTCTTAAAATCACAAAAACGCATAATGTAAGGTGCAAAAACCTTGATATTATGCGTTTTATTGTTCCTAAAACAGTTGCATCAGCATTTCATTACAGAACATTTTAATTTTGTAAGTCAAATCAATTTTTAACAATGGTTTAGAAATCACAGTGGGCTATTCCATATTCAATTATGCAGATTCAATCGCTATTATCGTTTTCCTAGACTACAAAAAAACTACGTTTTGCTAATCAAAACGCAGTCTCAGCCACTATTTTATCTTACTGTCCTTCATTTACTTCTTTGGTTGCTACATCTTCTCCAAACCATTTTTGGCTGATTTCTTGGAACTTGCCTTCTTGATGTAGTGCAATAAAGGCTTGATTTAAAGCTTGCAGCAATCTCTTGTCTGCTGGTCTAACTCCGACCGCAAAAGATTCACTTTCAAATCCTGCTGAAAAAACATTATAATCATTTAATATCCCTTCAGACTGAAGATAATAATTGGCATACACTCGGTCAATTAACAGAGCATCAATCCGGTCATTTTTCAAATCAATCAAGGCCTCATTAAAACTCTGGTATTGATTGGCCTTCTGATCTTTGACACGATTTTTCAGTAAATCTGGCTGGGCTTCAAAATCCAAATAACCAGAGGAACCGGCTTGGGCTCCCAAGGTCTTATCCTTCATATCCTCTACTGAACGAATTTGCTGGCTTTTCTTCGCAACCAGAACTTGCTGATTTTCCATATATGGAATGCTAAAGGCAACCTTCTCTCGGCGTTCATCAGTGGCAGAATAGCCATTCCAGATGGCATCTATAGTTCCATTTTGCAGTTCCGTCTCCTTCATATCCCAGTCGATTGGCTGAAATTGAACCTTAAAACCTAATTTTTCAGAGACAGCTTGCGCTAAGTCAATATCAAAGCCTGTATATTGGCCATTCTTTTCTTCAAAACCCATGGGTACAAAGGTATTATCAAAACCAATGGTTATACTCCCCTGCTCTTGATACTTATCCCAGTTATCCTGCTTTGGATCGCTAGCCTTCTGAGTACAAGCCGTTAAAAAGAGAGTCAGGAGCGAAACCAACACTAAAGCAATTTTCTTATTAGTCATTGGCACCTCCTACTTGGGCTCAACCTTGAGAATCTGATCTGCAATATTTTCCGCGAACTGCAAATCATGTGTTACCACAATCTGGGTCATCCCAAGTTCCCTATTTTGCAAGATTAGCTTCTCCACTTCCAAACGTAATTCTGGATCCAGGGCAGAAGTTGGTTCATCGTAGCCAATGATTTCTGGGTCAATCATCATAGCACGCGCCAAGGCCACCCGTTGCTTTTGCCCACCAGATAGTGAGAAAGGATAGGCATCTGCGTGTCCTTCTAGTCCTAATTGTTCCAAAAGACCACGCGCCTTCTTCTCAGCCTCCTCCTGCTTCATTCCCATGGTCTTCACAGGCGATAAAGTCAAATTGTCCAGAACTGATAAATGAGGGAACAGTTGAAAATCTTGGAATACAAATCCCAGTAGGTTTCGCTTCTGCAATTCATCCAGCTCTAAAGGTTGTCCATTATAAAAGATTTGCCCAGAATCAATGGTTTCAAGACCCGCAAGCATACGTAAGAGAGTTGTCTTACCTCCACCGGAAGGCCCAACGATAGCCAGGATTTGCTTTTCAGGAATACTTAGACTGAAATTAGACAGGATTTGTTTGTCTCCAAATTTCTTATTGATATTTCGTAATTCTAACATGGCAGCCTCCTATCTATAATAACTATACTTCTTCTCAACTTTTTTGGAAATAATTGTCACAATCCCAATCAAAATCAAGTAAATGGCTCCTGCCAAGAACATAGGAACCAGACTAGCATCACGATTGGCAGCTGTTCGACTAGCCAAGATAAGATCAGAAATTCCGAGAGCATAGACCAGAGAAGTATCCTTGACCAAACTCATAACTTCGTTAAAGACACTAGGAAGCACGATCTTGATCACTTGGGGCAAGATAATATAGCGCACTGTGTCAAAGGGACTAAACTTCAAGACCTTGGCAGCCTCATACTGTCCTCTTGGAATAGTGTCAATTCCTCCACGGAAAATTTCTGCAAAGTAAGCTGCATAGTTGAGAACAAAGGCAATAATAGCAGCAGGAAGGCGATCTAAACGAATCCCAATACTTGGGAGCACATAATAAATAAAAATCAATTGCAAGAGCAAGGGGGTACCACGCATAACCCAGATGTAAATGTTAATCAGATAATGGAGGGGCTTCCAATGGACTTGCAAGGCAAAGGCAATCAGAACGCCCAAAGGAATCGAAAATAGCAAGACCAGTGCAAAGACCTGTACAGTCGTGCTCGCACCATTCAGTAAACTCGGTAATATCTCAAATAAATAAGACATACTGCACCTCCTAAAAGTAATTGTTCCTATTATAGCATGAATAAACAAAATAACCAACCATTTTTGCAAAAAAATTCTATCATATACAAATAAAAACCGTAGCTATCAAAAGAGATAAACTACAGTTCTATATGTTTAAACATTCTTACAATCTCTCAAACAGTTCTTGCATTTGCACATCATCTGGAACCAGTTTTAAGTAAGCGTGAGCATGGACTTTGGCTTCTTCAAAATAGCCTAATTCACGCAAGAGATAGATATAGTGTTCCAGAAACTCTGGATTGTCCTTCAAATCTCCTACTAACTCTTGGTAATGCTCATAGGCAGTATCCAAATCGTCCATTTCTTGATAAGAACGAGCAATCATCCACTTGGTCAAGAGATTTTCTGGCTCCTCGCTCTGTAAGTTTAGAATATCCTCATAACGCTCCTGCTCCAGATAAATAGTTGCTATACGGAGTAAGATTTCTTCCGTATCCTCAGCATCTTCTTTTGCAGTAAGGAGGTAGTTTTCTGCACCACTGGCATCATGTAATTCATAAGAGAATTGTGAAGCAGCTAGCAAGAGGCGAGTTTCAAAGGGATTTTTCTCTAAGCCTTGCTTAGCGATACGCAGAGCTTCTTGAACTTGGTGTTCCTTATGCAAGGCCTGACTATAGCCATACTCATAGCCTTCAAAGTCAGGAGAAATAGTATCGATCTGCTTAAAGTAGAGGACGGCTTTTTGGTATTCTTCTTGATCAAAGTAAAGACTGGCCAGCTCAAAAGCTGTTAGGTCATCGTATTCTAACTCCAGAGCTTTTTCTAAAAACTCTGTGGCCGTTTCAAATTTACCTAACTGGGCATAGGCAAAGCCAATTCGTTGATAGGTGGAAATGCCTGTTTGCTCATAAATAGTACGATTATCTAACTGGGCATAGCCTTGAATGGCCTCTTGGTAATTTTCCAACTCACTATCCAACTCTGCCAAGCCCAATATCAAGAGAGGATCCTCTGAATAAGTCAATGCTTCTAGCAACTTCTCACGCGCCACATCTGTCAAACCTTCCATCTGGTAAAGGTCTGCTTTTAGAGTCAAAGCCGAAACATACCAGTCACTGTCAGCTTGGATTTCCTCAAGGTAAGCGAAGGCTTCCTCGATTTGACCATCCTCGCTAGCAATTGCAGCTAGATTAAGATGAACCTCTGGAAAATCCTCTACGATTTTCAGGTAAATTTCCTTGGCCTGAGGATAGAAACCAATCCCTTCAAGATAAGTTGCCAACTCATACAGAAGATCACTTGAATCATTTTCTAAAGCTTTGGCGAAATAATGCTCAGCCTTAGTTAAATCTTGCTCCTCCAAAGCCTGTAACATCTGTTGACTATTGTTCACTTTTGACTTCCTCACCCTCTAATTCATATAGACCACTGACTACCTTATACCATTCGAAAATGGCTGAAATGACAACCTTAGCAGAGGCATAAACCGGAATACCAAGTAAGACTCCCCAGATACCAAACATAGATCCTGAAGTTAACAAAACAAAGAGAACATTAATGGGATGGATATTTAATTGACTTCCCAAAATCAATGGAGAGACAAAACGACCTTCAATAGTTTGTTCTACGATAAAGACAATCACTACTTTCAAAAGCATGACTGGACCAGCAATCAAGCCCAATACTAGGGCAGGAAGCATGGCTAGGAAGCTACCAAGATAAGGAACCAGATTTAAAATACCAGCAGTAACACCCAGCGTAACCGCATAGCGTAGACCGATAATCTTGAAGAAGATCATAAACATTACTGCTACAATAATAGCCACTGTCACTTGCCCTCGAACATAGTTGGACAACTGTTGATTCACATCTGACAAAACCTGTCCAACAGGTTCTTTCAATTTTGTCGGCATGAATTGCGTCAAATAGTTACGCAAGCCTTTCCCATCACGCAAGAGATAAAAGAGCATGAAAGGAACGATAATCAAGGCAACAATCACTTGAGAAGCTCCGCTAATAAAGGCACTCACCCAGTTGACTGCCTGAGATGAAACCTTGCTTGCCCAAACTGTAGCCTGACTAGAGAAGTTTGTCAAAACTTGCTCTAACTGGGGTCTGAAATCATCTGGCAAACGCTTGGTGACCAAATCATCAATAACCCGATCAGCATCTTCAAGATAGATTGGTACATTTCTTGCAAATGTTAAAACTTGACGTTGCAGATTTGGAATGGCAACTGCCAAGCCCCAAATGATAAAGAGAGCGATGATGACAAAGACAATAGTGATAGCTATAACACGATTAACCTTATGCTTCTCCATCCAATCAACAATAGGATTCAGTAAATAGTATAGTAAACCAGACAGAATGACTGGCAACATCACAACTGCTAAAAAGTCTAAAACAGGTGAAAATAGAAAACTAATCTTACTTAAAATAAAAAGATTCAGTCCCAATAATAAGGTTACCAAAAATACCGTAATGGCCTTGTTATCTAAAAACCACTTAAAAAACCAAGATAGGCTAAAATGTTTCTCTTTTTGCTCCATAAATACTTCCTTTCTATCGTTCTCTCATTATACCATTTTTGAAGTAAAATAACTCTTTTTTTAAGTGCTTATACTCTTCGAAAATCAAATTCAAACCACGTCAGCTTCGCCTTGCCGTACTCAAGTACAGCCTGCGGCTAGCTTCCTAGTTTGCTCTTTGATTTTCATTGAGTATTACATGGAGACAGCGACATAAAAAATCCCCTCAAAAGAGGAGATTCGATTAGTCTTGAATATGACGGTCTAAGTTCTTCTGATAATCAGCATTTGATTTGGCTTTTTCATCAGCAAATTTCTTACGGAAGTCATCCATTTCTTTAGAAGTGACAATCTTGTCTTGTAATTTTTGGTACTTGTAGCTGTGTTCACTTGTCTTATCACCTACCCAACCATCTGCACCGCTACCTGGAACTTTCTTCGTTATTAGCATTTGGGCACCATCTGAGTATACAGGAATAACTAAGGCACTATCTGTTAACCAAGCTTGAGCTTTAGCATATTTAGAATAACGTTTTTGCAGATCTGTTTTCTCACCACTAGCATCAGTAATTAACTCTTTAAACTTATCTAAACCAACAGCTTTGATTGCCGGATTATCTGTACCTGGTGCTACACCAAGTGCTCCTAGAAGAGTTGGGCCAGATGTTGGATCAAATACATCTAAATAGGTTGATGGATCTGCATAATCAGGACTCCAACCACTATTTACATTGATATCCCAATCAGTATTGTTAGTCGATGTTGCAAATACTGTCATATTTCCCAATTCATCATCAGAAACTTGTTGAATGTCAATCACTATATTTTCAGAGCCTAAGGCTTCCTCAATGGATTGTTTATAAGATTGGGCTTGACGAATAAAATCTGTCTGAGTAGAGGAAACTGGAAGGTCTAAATGAACGGGGAACTGTACTCCATCGGCTTGAAGTGTTTTCTTAGCAACTTCAAATTTAGCTTTAGCCTTGTCTACATTATGAAGTGAATCCTGGGCATCATCAAGACTGACATCTTTCCATACATCATCTAACTTATCCAGTTCTGCCTTAGCTACTTGCCCAAACGACTGCTCTCCAACTTGGACAAATGTTGGAGGGGTAAAACTTGTACGTAATTTACGAGGTGCCACTTCGTCCCCAAATACTTGAGATACTGCAGCGGTACGATCTGCAGCGAAAGCCAAGGATTGACGGAAATCTTTATTCAACAAAGCCTTTTTAGTGGATGATTTTTCCGCATCACTTGTTTTAGCAGTATGGTTATAAGCTACACGATCGATATTAGTTGAGATATAGAAAGTTCCGCCTCTTTGTGGCCCATACACAATATTATCCTTGTACTTTTCTTTTAGACGCTCATAGTTGGCAGAATTTTTAAAGAGAGGCGCCGCTGGATAATGTCCTTCATCAAAGCCACGTCCAAGAGAATCGGCGTCTTGACCATCAAAGAAAGACAATTTAATATCATCAATAAAGACATTTTGCTTATCCCAATAGTTTTGATTTTTGGTCATCTCAATGGAAGATTTAGATGTCAATCCCTTGAGGAGGTAAGCACCATTATAAAGAATGCTTGTTACATCAGTCGCCTTCCCAAAGTCTTCTCCTTTAGAAGCCAAAAAGTCCTCGCTAATTGGGGCAAGAACGCCCATTGTTGTCTTGGAATTCCAGAAAGATTCTGGATGGTTCAAAGTGTAAACAACCGTATAATCATCTGTTGCTTTTACACCAACAGTAGAGAAATCTGTTGTTTTCCCATTGACATAATCGTCCAAACCTTGAACTGAGTCTTGAACCAGATAAAGAGCCTGTGATTTCTTATCAGCTGCGTGCTTCAGACCAGTTACAAAGTCCTGAGCTTTGACTTCACCATATTCTTCGCCTTCATTGGTATACCATTTGACACCCTGACGGATTTTATAGGTATAGGTCAAACCATCCTTTGAAACAGTCCAATCTTCTGCAACTGATGGAATCAGATTCCCATATTGGTCATTTTCAAGTAGACCATCAATAACATTACCTGTAATTTGTTTGGTGCTAGCAGTTCCAGAAACTGTATAATCCAGAGTCGTAGGGTCTGTAGAGAAGACATAGGTATAGGTAACAGGTTTAGTAGCATCTTTACCACCTGTTGAACACGCTGCTAGCATAGCCGCCGAGAGTATAGCTACACCAGCTGCTAGAAAAACTCGTTTTTTCATAGTAAGGACTCCTTTAAACATTTTATGAGTTCATTATAGCACTTTTAAGAAGAAAAGTAAGGAAAACAATCTCAATATTATTATATTTTTCAAAAAACCAATCAATTATTTTTTTAAAGTGCTTACATCTAATTGGATGTCTTTAATTGGCTTGTTTTTGTGATATAATAGTCTTATCTTTATATAGAGGTAACGTTATGAAAGAAACTGTTTATTTTGGAACTTATACACGTCGGACTTCCCAAGGGATTTACAAGGCTGACTTTGATACAGAAACTGGTCTGCTTTCAAACCTAGAACTTTTTGCAGCTGAGCCAAGTCCAACCTACCTTGCCTTTGACCAGCACCAACACCTATACACCGTTGGTAGTCAAGATGACAAGGGGGGCATTGCAGCCTATCAAACTGACGGGACTTTGTTAAATCATGTTGTTGAGGAGGGAGCTCCCCACTGTTATGTTGCTGTCGATGAAAAGCGTAATTTGGTCTATGCAGCCAACTACCACAAGGGACAGGTCCTTGTTTATAAACGTCAGAAGGATGGGAGCCTTTTACTTAGTGATGTAGATCAACACAGTGGCCAAGGTCCACATGAAAATCAAGCTTCCCCCCATGTCCACTATACAGATTTAACACCTGACCACTATCTAGTGACCTGCGACTTGGGAACTGACCAAGTCATCACTTATGACCTTGATCAAGAAGGGAAACTGTCTAAACTCTATACCTACAATAGTATTCCTGGAGCTGGTTCTCGTCATATCGTTTTCCATAACCATTATAAAATTGCTTATCTCATTTGTGAACTCAATAGTACTATCGAGGTTTTAATCTACGATGGTGTTGGCGAATTTGAACGTATGCAGGTTATTTCAACTTTACCAGAAGCTTACGAAGGCTTTAATGGAACTGCTGCTATTCGTCTCTCAAAAGATGGTAAATATCTCTACGCTTCTAACCGTGGCCATGATTCTATCGCAGTATATACCATCCTTGCGGATGGTAGCTTAGAGTTATTAGAAATCGTTCCAACACATGGTAAGACTCCGCGAGATTTTGATTTGACACCCGACCAAAAATTTCTCATTGCTGTCCACCAAGAATCTGACAATGCAACTGTCTTTAAACGTAATTGTGACAATGGTCGTCTAGCAGAACTCTCCAACGACTTCCATGTTCCCGAAGCAGTCTGCATCCGTTTTGCTCCTTAATAAAACATATAAAAAATGAACTTGGAATTTTCAAGTTCATTTTTTTCTTATAGTCTATTTCCGACATTAATACGGTTAATGGCACGTTGCAGTGCAATCTTCGCACGACGTTCTTGGTCAATCAAGTGTTTGTCTTGTGCTTCTTCAATTGCACGTTCTGCACGAAGTTTGGCACGTTCTGCACGACTGATATCAATATCACGAGCACGTTCTGCAGAGTCAGCGACGATTGTGATCATATCATTGGCAATTTCAATAACACCGCCGTTTACTGCAATCCAGTTCACGTGATCTTCGTCATCAATACGTTTCACCTTTACTTCATCAACTGCTAAAACCGCAATCATATTTTCATGTCGTGGCAAGATCCCCATCTCACCATCCAGAGTTCGAACCGATACATAGCTGGCATGGTGATCATAGACGAGACCATCTGGTGTCACGATCTGGACAGTTAACTGAGCCATAGATCACCTCTTAAAATCCCATTTTTTCAGCTTTTGCAATCACATCTTCGATAGAACCTACACCACGGAAGGCATCTTCTGGCAAGTGGTCGTATTTACCATCAAGGATTTCCTTAAAGCCACGTACAGTTTCAGCAACTGGAACATAAGAACCTGGCTGACCAGTAAATTGTTCCGCAACGTTGAAGTTTTGTGACAAGAAGAACTGGATACGACGTGCACGAGCAACCAAGGTCTTTTCTTCATCAGAAAGCTCATCCATACCAAGGATAGCAATGATATCTTGCAATTCATGGTAACGTTGAAGGACACGTTTTACTTCTGCAGCAACTGCATAATGCTCTTCTCCAACAATTTCAGGTGCCAAGGCACGTGAGCTTGAAGCAAGTGGGTCAACGGCTGGGTAGATACCCAATTGTACCAACTTACGTTCCAAGTTTGTAGTAGAATCCAAGTGAGCGAAGGCTGTTGCTGGCGCTGGGTCAGTATAGTCATCCGCTGGCACATAGATAGCTTGGATAGAGGTTACAGAACCCTTCTTAGTTGATGTAATACGCTCTTGCAATTGACCCATTTCCGTAGCAAGGGTTGGTTGGTAACCAACGGCTGATGGCATACGACCCAAAAGGGCAGATACTTCTGAACCAGCCTGAGTGAAACGGAAGATATTATCGATAAAGAGAAGCACGTCTTGGCCTTCCACATCACGGAAGTATTCAGCGATTGTCAAACCAGTAAGGGCAACACGCATACGTGCTCCTGGCGGCTCATTCATCTGACCAAATACCATGGCTGTTTTCTCGATAACGCCTGATTCTTTCATTTCCCAGTAAAGGTCGTTCCCCTCACGAGTACGTTCCCCAACACCAGTAAATACTGAAATACCACCGTGTTCTTGGGCAATGTTGTGAATCAATTCTTGGATTAAGACGGTTTTACCAACTCCGGCACCACCAAAAAGTCCAACCTTACCACCTTTAAGGTAAGGGGCAAGAAGGTCGATAACCTTAATCCCTGTTTCAAGGATTTCAGAAGAGGTAGACAACTCATCAAAAGTTGGAGCTTTTTTATGAATTGGCTGACGCTCTGCGTCTTCTGTAAAAGGAGCTTCCAAGTCAATGGTATCTCCCAAAACGTTGAAGACACGTCCCAAAGTTTCTTTACCTACTGGTACAGAGATTGGACGACCTGTGTCCAATACTTCCATTCCACGAGTCAAGCCATCTGTTGATTCCATGGCGATAGTACGGACCATACCATCTCCCAACTCCAAGGCTACTTCAAGGACGATTTTTGTTTTTCTTTCGTCATTTTTGTAGACGACAAGTGCATTGTTAATCTCAGGAAGTTTTTCCCCTGCTGCAAACAAGACGTCTACAACGGGACCGATAACCTGAGCAATTTTACCTGAACTCATCTCCTTCTCCTATTCTATATAAGATACTGTCGGCTCCTAGCTCAACTAGGTCCTAAGTTCATTTTCATACGAGCTGGACTAGAGCCTATTCTAAGGCACTAGCTCCTGCTACGATTTCTGTAATTTCTTGTGTAATCGCCGCCTGTCTGGCACGGTTATACTGAATTGTCAAATCATTGATGACTTTCTTAGCATTATCAGTCGCTGTTTGCATGGCTGTCATACCAGCAGCATTCTCAGCTGTCTTGGCATCGATAATGGCACCGTAAATCATACTTTCTGCAAACTGTGGCAACAATTGCTCCAAAATTTCTTCTCGGCTGGTTTCCAATTCAAAGGTCAAGCTATATTCTTCATCCGCTTCATTTGGATCCAAGTCAACAATCGGAAGCATTTGTTCCACACGCATTTGACTGGTTAGCGTATTGACATGGTGGTTGTAGCAAACATAAAGCTCATCAAAGAGTTCATTTTGGTACATTTCAACAGTTTTTGAAATAATCTTACGAACTTGATCAAAGCTAGGCTGATCCGCCAAGCCACGTAATTCATAAAGTGGTTGAATACCACGAGCCTTAAAGAAATCAGCTCCCATTCCACCGATACAGATCATTTCAAAACCTGTACCGTCTGGGTGGTATTCTTCTTTCAACTCCATAACGGCTTTCAGAATAGAAGAATTATACCCTCCAACCAAACCGCGGTCTGAAGTGATGACGATGTAGCCTGTCTTCTTCACAGGACGACTAATCAACATGGGATTAGTTGAACCACCAGCTCCATTACCATGAAGGATATCTGTCAAGAGCTTGCGAACCTTCTGAGCGTAAACTTGGAAGTTGCGAGCTGCTTCTTCAGAGCGACCAAGCTTAGCAGCCGATACCATTTGCATGGCATTAGTGATTTGACTCGTATTTTTTGTTGAGGCGATTTTTGTTTTAATATCATTTAGAGATACTGCCATCTGACACCTCTATTCTTATTGGAAGCTGGTTTGATTGAGAAACTCTGTAATCGCAGCATCCAAGACTGCTTCTTCTGGCAAGTCTTTTGTATCACGAATGGTTTCTAAAATCTCTGGATGTTGAGCATCAAAGAAGGCATGGAACTCTTCCTCAAAACGAACAATATCATCTACTGGAACAGTATCCAAGAAACCATGTGTCAAAGCATAGAGAATGGTTACTTGTTTCTCAACAGGTAATGGTTTGTGAACAGGTTGTTTCAAGACCTCAACGGTACGACGTCCACGGTTCAATTTAGCCTGTGTTGCCGCATCCAAGTCAGAACCAAACTTAGTGAAGGCTTCCAACTCACGGTATGAAGCAAGGTCGATACGAAGTGTACCAGCAACCTTCTTCATGGCTTTGATTTGTGCAGAACCACCTACACGTGATACAGATGAACCCGCATCGATGGCTGGACGAATACCCGCATTGAAGAGACCATCACCAAGGAAGATTTGTCCATCAGTGATTGAAATCACGTTGGTTGCGATATAGGCAGAGATATCTCCTGCTTGTGTCTCGATAAATGGTAGGGCTGTAATAGATCCACCACCAAGTTCATCAGAAACTTTAGCTGAGCGCTCAAGCAAACGGCTGTGAAGGTAGAAAACATCCCCTGGGAAGGCTTCACGACCTGGAGGACGACGAAGCAAGAGAGACAGTTCACGATAAGCTACCGCTTGTTTTGAAAGATCATCATAAACGATCAAAACATGCTTCCCTTGGTACATAAATTCTTCCGCCATGGCAACCCCAGCATAAGGAGCTAGGAAAAGCAATGGAGATGGTTGTGAAGCAGAGGCTGTCACAACGATTGTGTAGTCCAAGGCACCGTACTGACGAAGTGTTTCTACTTGTGTACGAACTGTTGATTCTTTTTGTCCAATTGCGACATAGATACAGATCATATCTTGATCTTTTTGGTTCAAGATTGTATCAATCGCAATGGTTGTTTTCCCTGTCTGACGGTCACCGATAATCAACTCACGTTGACCACGACCAATCGGTACAAGGGCGTCAATAGCTTTCAAACCAGTTTGCAATGGTTCTGATACAGACTTACGTTGCATAACACCAGGAGCTGGTGCTTCTACTGGACGAGTTTTATCAGTGTGGATTTCTCCAAGACCGTCAACTGGACGACCAAGTGGATCCACAACACGACCAATCAGACTTTCACCTACTGGAACTTCCATGATTTTCCCTGTACGGCGGATTGTATCGCCTTCACGGATATCTGTAAAGTCACCTAGGATGATAATACCAACGTCTGTTGACTCCAAGTTTTGAGCCATACCATAAGATCCGTTTTCAAAGATCAACAACTCTCCACTCATGGCATTTTCAAGGCCGTGAGCACGCGCGATACCGTCCCCGATATAGGTTACAACACCTGTTTCAGTCACATCAAAATTGGGTTTGAAATTTTCAATTTGTTGCTTAATTAAAGCGCTGATTTCTTGTGCGTTAATTGCCAAAAGAACACCACTTTCTATTTCAAATTTTCTTTAACAACTTTAAGTTGTTGTTTAATACTCACATCAATTGTCTTGTGATTGGCAAAAATGACAAAACCACCAATGAGACTTTCATCGATTTCTTCTTTTACACTCCTTACTTTAAGAGACATTTTCTTCTCAATCAAAGGGAGCAAACGAGTCTTCTGTTCATCAGTTAAAGGATGAGCAGCAGTAATCGTCACTTCAAATCGATTTGTTTCTTTTTCAAGTCGGTCCAAGCAATCTACAAGCACATCATAAAAAAGATTTACTCTGTGATTGTAGGCCAGAACCTGGATAAAGTTTTGTAATAAAGGTGACACAGAGTCTTGGAAAAAAGCAATTATTTTTTCCTTATCCGACTCGTCTACTGCCACTTGTTTTAAAAAAGAAGGCAGACCTGTTTCTTCAGCAACTTGCTTGATTTGAGTCAAGTCTGAAAAGATACGGTCTTCTTCTCCTTTTTCAAGTACCAATTGGACAAAAGGCATGCTGTATTTTTCAATTACCTTTACTGTTTTCTTGTCCATTAAGCTTCTCCTAGCTGATCGATATACTGATCAATGAGTTCTTTATGGGCATGACCGTCAAGGTTTTGTGAGATGATTTTACCAGCTAGGCTGATGGTCAAATCTGCTACCTCACCCTTAACGCTTTGTAAAGCTTCAGCTTTGTTTTGAGCAATTTCTTGGTTTGCTTTTTCTTTTAAGCGTCCTGCTTCTAGTTTAGCATCTACTAAAATACTAGCCTTACTTTTCTCAGCTGTTGCTTTCGCATTCTCAATGATTGCCTTGGCTTCTTTACGGCTACCAGCCAATTCATCTTCGCGTTTTTGAGCCAATACTTCTGCTTTTTGACGGGCTTCTTCAGCACTGTCAATATCAGTAGCAATTTTTTCAGCTCTTTCTTCGAAAATGCCTGTAATATTAGACCATGCAAATTTTTTAATCAAGACTAGCAAAAGAATAAAAGAGCCAGTGATTAAAATAAAATTACCAATCAATTCACCTACTGTTACGTGCATCAGTTACTCCTTTCTATTCCTCTTCAATATTAATCTTATTCCCTAAATACACAGATGTCAAAAGAGTAAAGACATAAGCTTGGATGCAGGAAATAAAGACAGAAAATGCAGTCCAAGCCAAATTAGCTCCAAAGGCTACTGGATACCAATAAATAGCTTGGTGGGAAAGAAGAAGTAACAAACTCGTCATGACCTCTCCTGCAAAGATATTCCCAAAAATCCGCAAAGCCAAAGATAAGAAGTTTGTAAATTCTTCCAAGATATTCATCGGTATGACAAAAACAGGACTCATAAAAGATTTTATACTTTTTTTAAATCCACGACGACGAACGCTTTCTATATGTGTCAACAAAATGACAAGAAAAGATAAGGTTAAGTCATACTGTAAATTAGCGGTTGGCGAACTCCACCAGTTAGTCCCATCGATCGTTTGAAGCTTTGTCATTAAGCCAAGGTTATTGGCAATCACCATGAAAAGAAATAAACAAAGGAAAAAGAGTGAGTAATCTTTCATGTAGCGCGAACCAATGTTAGGTTCTGTAAATCCAATAACAAAGTCATAGACATACTCAAGTACATTTTGCTTTCCTTTGGGTTTCAAGGTCATATTGCGGCTTGCCCAATAAATAAAGACAAAAATAACTCCCACAATCAACAAGGTCATGGCTAACATAGTCAGATTGAAGATAACAGGACCAATAGAGATGATTGGATTAATACTTTCTTCCATCTAAAATCCTCCCTTTTCTTCTCGTTCCATGTATTTATTTGATAATAAATGAGAAGACAAGAGTTACAAAGAAAGTTCCTTCAATAAAGGCAACACCTAAAAACATCAAACTACGAAACTCAGAAAGCATATCTGGTTGGCGTGCTACTGATTTAAACAGTCCATTCATCAATAAACCTTCACCGACAGATACGCCCATACAGGCAATACATAAGCCTAAAAATGTTAAATTCATAACGAATTCTCCTTTAAAATAAAATTTACTTACTTAGTGTAGTCCTAAAATTTAAATTTGTCAACTTTTTTTGCACATTGGAAGCGTTTAATGAAAATTACTTCTATTTTCTTTCGGATTTCACTCTATTCTGAAAAACTTGTGTATATTTACTGAAGCTAGCAAGTCTTACCTGTAAATTTAATGAAAGCAACACAAAATCCGAGAGGGGAATCTCGGATTAAGGTCAATTTAAAAAGATAGAGAGTGTTAAGTTTAAATATAGGATTTCAAAATATCGACGGCATCGCTTCTTTTCTTAACCTGATAGGACTTGATTCCCAATTTCTCAGCTGCGATTGCATTGTACTCAATATTGCCTAGAAAGACACAATTTGTAGGATTTAACTGGTATTTATCGAGAATCCCCTTCATACTTATGTCAAGAACCCCTCTTTGCCTTATCCTTTCATATTCTCCTTACAAATCTTTTTGGTAATAAAATCTTTTTCCTGTGTAGGGATAGTCTTGCAAAGCAAAGACTTCCTTGTAGCCATGTTTCTGATAAAAATCTGGCGCCTGAAACTGGTAAGTATTAACAAAAGCAAAACGACAGTTTCGATTCTTAGCTTCAGTCTCTACTTGCTGCAATAGTTTTGAACCGATTCCTTGCCCTCGCAGTTCCTCTTTTACAAATAAATACTCGATTTCTAGCCAATTTCCAAAAGTCTCTGCTATCAAGCCTGCCAGAAGATTGCCCTTTTCATCTTCAACATAAAGATTAAGTGGCTCACTTTCAGCCTCTTCTCTTTTTGAACGATTATAAGCACGAATCAAATTCCCAATTTCTTGTGATTTATGGGATTCCTTATTTTCCAATCTAAAGTACATCTAAACCTCCTCAAACACTGTTACAGCTTGATTATAGTCTTATTTCAATAGACTGTCAAACTAGCAAAAACTCACCAACCTGAGTTGATAAGTCTTTAACCTATTTTCTAAATTTCCACTGGCTATAAATCCCGAAACCGATAATCCAGATAGCTGAGCCGATTGCTCCTACAAATGTAGACTCTTGTAAAAAGAGGGTTACAAAGACAAAGGCAAAGAAGAGCATGGTTAAGGGATTTAGGAAACGATAATGGGGCATGAGATAGCCATCCGCCATAAAGTCTTGTGACTTGCGGTATTTAAGGTGAGCCACCATGATCAAGATATAAATGGCAATATAGACACCAGATGATGAAGCCGTAATCAAGGCAAAGGCATCCGAAACTCCTGGCAAGACGTTGATAAAGGCTGCTAGGGCAATCAAAATCGCTGAGGCAATGATGGCATTTTGTGGTACATTGTGGCGAGAAAGAGTATCTGCTTTAATAGCCTTTAGGAAGCGATTTGGCGAATCATGAGCAATCTGGTACAAATGACGACCTGTTGAATAAAGGGTTGAGTTAAGAGCAGAGGCTGCTGAGGTCAAAACGACGAAGTTAATCAAGGCTGCTGCCCACTTGACACCGGCCAATTCAAATACTGTTACAAAAGGAGAATCAGCAGAAGCCAGTTCACGCCACGGAATGATAGCCATGATGGCTAAGAGGGCACCACCGTAGAAAAAGGCGATACGCAAAGGAATTTCCTTAACGGCTTTTGGCAAGACCTGACGTGGATTTTTGGTTTCAGAAGTTGTGACCCCGATAAACTCAATCATGAGGTAGGCAAAGAACACCATCTGGAAGGCCATGACAAAGTTCACTCCACCATTTGGAAAGAGAGAGAAATTATCAGCAATATTGGCTAAACTTGCTACTCCATGAGGTGTCTTAAAGCCTGTCAAGACCATAAAGACTCCTGTCGCAATCATAGCTAAAATAGCCACAATCTTAACCATCGCAAACCAAAACTCAACTTCCCCAAAGAGCTTCACCGCAATCAGATTAACTAAGGCTAGAATGGTCAAAAATCCAATTTCAATCATCCAACTCGGCCAAGTTGGGAACCAAAATTGCACATAATGTGCGATAGCAGTGATTTCCGCCATACCGATAAAGACAACGGATAGCCAGTAAGACCAAACCGAGAAATAGCCCCAGCCCTTACCCAAATGGCGCGTGATAAAGTTGATAAAGGTATGTTGCTCAGGGTCTTGGTAGAGCATTTCCCCAACAGCACGCATCATGAGGAACATGAAAGCCCCAGTAATCATATAAATCAGTACAATGGAAGGACCTGTTAGGCTAATAGAGCGACCTGCTCCCAAAAAGAGTCCTGTTCCGATTGTGCCAGCGATGGCCATAACCTGCACATGACGATTGGTCAGACCACGCTCCATCTTGTTTTTCTTCTTTGAACTCATAACGTCTCCAATTCAATTTAAAATGGAAAAAGGAGTGAGTGAAGCGCACAGCCCCCCCACTCCTTTTTTCTGTTTTTAGGCTGTTTTTTCAACCTTTAAGATTTTTACATCATAGCTACCAACAGGTGTTTCAATGGTTGCTGTGTCACCTGTTTTCTTGCCAATCAAGGCTTGTCCAATTGGGCTTTCATTTGAAACTTTACCTGCAAAGGCATCCGCACCAGCTGAACCTACGATAATATAAACTTCTTCTTCGTCCTCACCAATTTCTTGGATGGTGACTGTTTTACCAATCGCTACTTCGTCTTGGGCAACTGCGTCGCTATTGACGATTTCAGCATAGCGGATTTTTGTTTCCAAGCTAGAGATTTGTCCTTCAACAAAGGCTTGTTCATCCTTAGCTGCTTCGTATTCACTATTTTCAGAAAGGTCACCGTATGAACGGGCAATCTTAATGCGTTCTACTACTTCTGGTCGACGAACTAATTTCAATTCTTCTAATTCTTTTTCAAGTTTTTCCTTTTCCTCAAGGGTCATAGGATATGTTTTTTCTGCCATTTTTCTCAACTTTCTTCTGATGATATTTTCGAAAGAAAATTATGTGAAGTATCACATAATTTTAGTTTGTTTGGTTTAATTTGCTGTTGACATGTTCAGCGACATTGCGGTCGTGGTCTTCTTGATTGTTAGCATAGTAGACCTTGCCTTCTGTGACATCTGCTACAAAGTAGAGGTTATCGCTCTTAGTTTGATTGATGCTTGACTCAATCGCATCCAGACTCGGACTATCGACTGGACCAGGCATGAGACCTACATTTTTATAAACATTATAAGGTGAATCAATGTTGGTATCAATCGCAACATCCTCAGCTAGGCTGATATTTTGCCCCAGTTTTCCTTGAGCATACAAGATTGCAATGTTACTTTGAAGTGGCATATCACGATTCAAACGATTGTAGAATACACCGGCAATGAGCTTACGATCTTCTGTCTTGGCACCTTCTTTTTCGACCAAGGAAGCAATGGTCAACAACTCATTGACAGTCAAGTTTTTAGATTTGATAGTACTATAATAAGGAGATGTGTTCTTGTCCATAGCTGCCAACATCTCATCAATCAAGCTCTCAATAGTTGTGCTTTCCTTGATAGAGTATGTAGCTGGGAAAAGGTATCCTTCCAAACGATAACGCGCACCGCTGTCTTTTGTAGGCAAACTTTCCAATAAAGTAGGATATTTAGCTACTGCTTGACTGATAAACGTCTCATCTTGAACTTTTGCCAAGAAAGCCTCCGCTGTCAAAGGCTCTTTGAAGTCACCTTGCAATTGACCCACAGCTTGAGCAATCTGATCCAAGGTATAACCTTCTGGAATTGTCAAAGTCGCAAGGACAGGTTCTTGTGGTTCATCTGTTCCACCTTTTTGCAACTCTTTGAGTAAGTCTTCTGTACTCATACTCTTTTGCAAATTGTAGTAACCTGCTTTCAAATCGGTATAATTTTTATACTTAGCATAAAAGCTAAAAATCAGACCATGCTTTACCAAACCAGCTTTTTCAAGCGTCGTACCGATTTCTTGAACGTTTGAACCTTCTGGAATTCCAACAGTCACATATTGTTTCGATGAAGCATCCACAGGCTGTAAAGATGCCTGAACATACTGGTAACCAAAGTAACCACCTGCTGAGAGCAAGGCAAGGAATACAAGGAATGAAATCACAAAGGCTTTCACATGTGACTTCTTCTCTTTCTTAGGCTTAACGGGTTTTGCTCCTTCTCTACGGCTACGACGTGGTGTATCGCTGATGATATCCACTGTTTCTGTAGCAGGCGTAGGTGTTTCTGAACCTGCTTGTTCTGCTTTTTTCTCTGCCGTCTTATAGGAAACAGCTACCCTTGTTGGGGTTTCATTGTATTCTCTTTCAAGTTTCTTAGGTCTAACAGGACCTGGTCCTGGTCTTGAACCACTTTCTTCCGCTGGAGAAGAAGGTACATCTTGACTTGGATGACTTGGAACACCAGGAATTTCTCTTTGAATCTCATCTGCTGGAGAAGCTGGTACATCTTGACTTGGGTGAGTAGGCGCAGCAGGAGCTTTTCTCATAATCTCCTCTACCGTTGACAAGGAATCAGCCATGAGTTCTTCAGCTGAAGGTTCATTTGCAGGAGTGCGAACTACTGCCTTATCTTCTCTCAGAACTTCATCATAGCCTTTTACTTTTTCTAAATCTCTCAGAATCTGCTCTTTAAAGCTTAATTTCTCTTCTTCTCTTGACTTTTCACTCAAAAGTTTTTCCTCCTTGTTGACAATCCATAATATTATATCTTAAAAGTCCAAGAAAAGCAACCTATGATACTTTTCCTAGCTTATTTTTTATACTCGCTAACTTCTCAAAGTAACTTCCACTCGCCTAACCGAAGTGGAAATTAGTCTAAAACGGATTTTTATGGTGGAATTAAGTGTGAGACGTTTGAATTAGAAATGAGGTCTACTATGACAAAACATAAACACCTTACCCTTTCAGACCGTAATGATATCCAATTAGGTTTAGAGCGCGGTGAAACATTCAAAGCTATTGGACAATCCATTCTAAAAGACCCAACTACTGTTTCCAAAGAGGTCAAACGAAACAGACAAGTCCGAGAGTCTACAGGCCATAACCTTCCTTGTCCTTTACTAGACAAAGCTACCTTTGTCTGTAATGGATGTCCTAAAAGAAGACAAAATTGTGGCTATAAGAAGATCTTCTACCTCTCTAAACAAGCTCAAAAACAATACGAACAAACTCTTGTAGAAGCTCGTGAAGGAACTCCCCTCAATTCCAAGACCTTCTGGGAAGTGGACAAAGTCATTTCTGATGGAGTTAAAAAGGGACAACACATCTATCATATCCTCAAAACTCATAACCTTGATGTCAGCTCCTCAACTGTATATCGACATATCCGAAAAGGATACCTATCTATCGCTCCTATTGACCTAGCCAGAGCCGTTAAATTCAAAGAAAGACGGAAACGTAATCTCCCCTCCATTCCTAAAGAAGCTAAAAAAGGTCGCTCCTATGAGGATTTCCAAAACTATTTAGCCCTTAATCAACTAGACTCTTGGCTGGAAATGGATACAGTTCTGGGAAGGATGGGAGGGAAAGTCCTACTCACCTTCAATCTATCTTTCTGTAACTTTATCTTCGCTAGACTTCTGGATAATAAAACTGCCCTTGAGGTTACCAAACACCTCTATGACATCAAGAACACTCTTCATCAAGCTGACAAAGATTTCTGTCAACTCTTCCCTGTCATCCTGACAGATAATGGAGGAGAGTTTGCCAGGGTCGATGATATCGAAATGGATGTGCGAGGAGAGAGTAAACTCTTCTTTTGTGACCCTAATCGCTCTGACCAGAAAGGGAGAATTGAGAAAAATCACACGCTGATTCGCGACATTCTACCTAAAGGAACTTCTTTTGACAACTTAACTCAAGAGGATATCAATCTCGTCTGTTCGCATGTCAACAGTGTCAAACGCGCTGCTTTGAATGGAAAGTCAGCCTATGAACTCTTTGCCTTTACTTATGGAGAAGAAATTCCTAAACTTCTCGGCATTTCTAAAATACCTGCAGAAGACGTCTGTCAGTCGTCTACATTACTCCAACATAAGTTCTAAAAACTAACCTTTAACCCCATTCAAACGTCTCACACTAACTTCCACCATAGCGGAACTTAATCTGAAACGCTTTCAGATGAGGGGATTTTGTGCGCTCTTTTTTTCTATTCATTTTGGCTACAAAAGCGATGAAATCAAGCATGATTAAAACCAGTGGAACTTACCCTGACACGGATTTCCACTGGTTTTTAGGATTTTTATCAGACTAACTTCCACTTGGATTAGCGGTGGAAGTTAGTTTGGGAATTTACCATTTTTTATACTCAATGAAAAT